>JAIEOG010000020.1 GCA_019750655.1 bacterium | reverse complement strand
TGCCTGCCTCGAAGAGGGCGTGGCATACATCATCAGTTCCCTCGGCAATCCCACGCCACTCATCAAGCGTGCCCGGGAAGTCGGCACGAAAGTATTTTGCGATATCGTTTCAGAAAAACATGCGCAGAAAGCTATCGATGCCGGGGCCGATGGGCTTATCGCCGTTTCTGGCGGAGCAGGCGGGCACGCAGGCGATCGTAGTCCGTTCGCATTGATCCCACAGCTGAAAGACAAATTCTCCGTACCGATCATTGCAGCGGGCTCCATTGTGAATGGGCGCACCATGCTTGCAGCCCTAGCTCTCGGGGCGGATGCCGTTTACTTAGGCACACGTTTTATCGCTTCCGAGGAAGCCGATGTTCCGCGCGAATACAAAGAGGCCATCCTCGGCTCGTCGATGGACGATATCGTCAACACGGATCGAGTCGACGGCTTTGCGGGGAATTTCATCAACACACCGAGTTTTCGCAAGCTCGTTCCCGAGTCTGGTTTTGTGGAAAAGGTCCTTCGTACTAGCGGCAAACTCGATCGCACCTGGCGCCTCTATAAAGCTGGCCGAGCACTCTTCGCAAAGCCCACCGATGCCAAAGCGTCTTATAAGACGGTCTTTTCCGCCGGCCATGGCGTTGGGCTCATCGAAAAGGTCGAATCCGCCTCAACCATTGTGCACTCCCTAGCTCGGGAATACTGGGAGCTAAAAAAAGCGTTGCCCTAAAAGGCCATTCCCCACTAAGACTCACCCCCTTGTGGCGGTAACCCGAAAAATGAGCCTTTGGGCTCTTCTCCTTTGCTCCCTGGCTGGCGCCTTTGCCAATGGACCTCCTCGAAGGGGTCCCACCTCTAACTGCATCTCCGAGTTCAATAGCCTTGCCGTTTTTGAAGAGAAAATCGCGTCCACCCACCGCATGAAGGCGACCTTCGAACCCCTCTTTCCCATTGAACAGCATTCGATCGCAGCCCGTTATCCGAAGATCTACGCGCGCATCATGCGGCTCTTCGAAGATCGCCCGAGTTACTTACAGGCTCTGAACCGAGGCACCCTACCCGACGCGGGCACGCTGATGACGACGCTGATCGATCGCATTACCGAGTTTGCGTTTAATATCGGTGAGGACTTGGAAGGTATCATCAAAGACGTTCCCGGTACGAGCACGGCGCACCCGATTCTTCATTCCTACGTTAACCTTTTCAAGAGTGCTCAACCAAGATGCCGTGTGGGACCCAGTGAGGTTTTCGACCCGAAGAGCAAAGAGCAGTACGCGAAAATCCTTCGGCATGGAAAAAAGGCCATTTGTTCCATCTGGTCAGAATTTCGACTCTCGTTGCGGATCGGGCAGCTGAGCCGAGTGAATACTTATGTTGAGGACTTGATCGCGGATGGAGTCCTCAACAACGATGACGGCTTTTTTGATCCGTACCTCAACCAGGAGTTGGACCAACTTTGGTTTCCGCAGTTTTCCCCCTTTCCGAATGATGAAGACTGGGGCGATTCAGGCCGCCCACGCCCTGCGCGAAACTACCAGCCCGACGCCGTTGCACTCGCAGAAGTGAAAGTCTTTGATAGCCAGTTCACAAACCGATCCAACAATCGCCGAGACGTTCACCAGCAATTCCGTCGGTACCTGAACATCATTTCTGCCATTGGCCACCGGATGGTGTTGAAACCTCAAATCTATTATTTTTTCATTGCTGGAATTGATCGGCGCCAGATCGCGGAGTTCCATCGCATGACAGAAGAATTCAATCGCTCTCTCGCCACTCAGACGCCCGTCCGCCAGGTTCCCGTGGAGATTTTTATCTACGGCGACTACGACGCCCCCCTGAGTGCAACACCCTAGCGGCAGGCTTTATAGCGGAAACAGGTCACTTGGTGATCGTTCACCAACCCTGCCGCTTGCATGTGCGCATACATAATCGTGCTGCCCACGAATTTAAAACCCCGCTTACGCAAGTCAGCGCTCAACGCGTCAGATTCCTTAGAAGTGGCTTTCACATCGCCGCGCTTGCGTACATTGTTTTGAATCGTTTTCCCACCCACAAATCCCCAGATGTACTTATTGAAGGAGCCGAATTCCTCCTGCACCCGAAGAAAAGCTTGGGCATTGGACACCGCCGCCGCCACCTTCAAACGGTTACGGATAATGCCCGGGTTCAGCAGTAGCTTTTCAATACGCGCCGGCGTGAAGCGCGCTACTTTCTCGACGTCAAACTCCGCGAACGCTTTACGGTAATTCTCCCGCTTACGCAGCACGGTCGCCCAGCTCAAACCCGCTTGGGCGCTTTCTAGAGTAAGAAACTCAAACTGCCTCTGATCATCGCGAACGGGTACACCCCATTCCGTATCGTGGTAGGCCACCATCAGCGGGTCAGTCCCGCTCCATTCACACCGGGTTTTCATGGACGCAGAGTAGCGTGCCTGTGACACCGTAGCCAGACTAAGTTATTGAATCGATTCGTTTCACGAAAAACTGGCCACTTTGATCCACGGCCGGCGACCAAGAAGATAGGGTGGCCCTCATGAATAAACTATTTCAAGTCGGTCTGGTTTTGGCTTTAAGCGTCAACTCGGCATTTGCCGTTTCGCGCACCCTTTCTGCCGCGGACGCACAGGAACTGCGGTCGGTTCTTCCCACACAGGGCAGTGACGGCATTTCGCTAGATAAAGCGAATTGCTACATCTCCGCGAAGAGCGCGGGCTGTACGCTGGATGCTTCGGGGCATGATGAGTTTGTGTCTGAAGGCTTGGGAGATACTCTGGCGCAGCTGTTCTACCCGAATGATGCAAGCCGCATCACGGAGTACACGGACTTGCAGGGCGCGCCCTACGAGTCGTTTGAAGCGTGGGATATTGAATGCCTCGCGCAGAAAGACGGTTCGTTGGTTTGCGACTTCCGCTAGGCTGGCTTATTCAGCCTCGGCCTTCGCTTGGACTTCTTGCTTCCAGCCGCCGCCGAGAGCGCGGTAGAGGTTTACGACAGCGCTGAGCTGCTGTTGTTTCACTTCGACGAGATCCATCTGGGCATCTAGGGAATCCCGACGCGTGAGCAAGACTTCCATATAGTCGCAACGAGCTGCACGGAAGAGCGTGTTCGAAATATCGACGGACTTATCAAGCACGGCCACTTGTTGGGCTTTGAGTTTCATCGTGCCCTTTAGGTTTTCAACCTTGTTTAGCTGATTCACTACATCGGTATAGCCGTTGAGGATCGCTCTTTCGTAGTTATAAACCGCTTGGAGCTGTTTCGATCCTGCGGATAGATAGTCTGCCTTGATACCCTGCCGATTGAGCAACGGCGCAACCAAGTTCGCACCTAGGTTGTAGAACAGCGAATCTGACGTCGAAAACAAATGCTGGGCGTTAAAAGACTGGAAGCCTGTCCCCGCCTCGATGCTCAAAGCTGGGTAGAAGCGCGCCCGAGCCGAATCCAGGCTTAGTTTTGCCGATTTTAATTCAAGACCGGCTTGGCGAACATCGGGGCGGTTTTCCAAGAGTTTCGTTGGAACGCCTGCTTGAATACCCCGAGGCATAAGCTGCATGAAATCGGTCGGGCCCTGGTCCACCGGTTGCGGGAAACGGCCCGAAAGGAAATTCAAAAGGTTCTCTTTTTCGACGATGCTCTGTTTTAGCAGGTATCGACGGCTTTGGTTCTTCAACACTTCGGCTTCAAACCGTTTCACCGCGAGCTCGGTCACGCGCGCGGCTTGCTTTTGAAGGCGCACAATTTCCAACGCTTGTTGCTGGATCTGGATGTTCTGATCCAGGATCTCGACTTTTTTGTGGAGGGCACGGAGTTCGTAGTACGTGTCGGCAATCTCACTGACTAAGCGGGTGACCATGAAGTTTCGGCCGTCAACGGTTGCTAGGTAGTGGTAGAGAGCTGCTTTGGTGGCGTTACGAAGTTTGCCCCAGATATCGACTTCCCAGGAGAAGGTTAGGCCAAGATTAAAACCCGGTAGGTCCTTAGGGACCCCCGTCGCCTCATCACTCTTTCCCTGGCTCGTGAAGCTTCCGACTCGATCTATCCCAGCACCGCCTTTGAAACCGAGTTTCGGGATGTATTCCCCTTCCCGCGCCATGATTTCATTGTTCGCTACTTTAATCTCCTGCTCCAAGATCGCCAGTTCCTGGTTTTTCTGAAGGGCCACATCGATCAGACCAGTGAGGGGCGCATCCTTGAAGAAATGTTTCCAGTTCACTTCTTCGGTGATTTTCTCACCCGGTTCGGCAGGCGTCTCCTCCGATTGGGTCACGCCATAACCCGCAGGAACGGTAATGTTCTCGTCGCGCATCTTCAGCATTTCGAGTGAAGGCGCGCAGCTAGAGAGTGCAAAACTAACGACAACTAGAACTACCGTAAGGTAGCCGGGTTTCTTAAGCATGGTGGCCCTCGGTCAACGGAAGGTCTGCCTCATTCTTGATGAGAGGTTTCGTTCCAACAATTTTTGCAAAAATCACGTACAGGCCAGGCACAATCACGACTCCGAACACAGTGCCCAGCAACATCCCGCCCAAGGCGCAGCAACCAATGGTTTGGTTACCGACAGCGCCGGGGCCCGTCGCCACGGCAAGCGGTACGAGGCCCGCGATAAACGCGAAGGAGGTCATGAGAATGGGGCGAAAACGCACTTTCCCGCCTTCAATCGCAGCTTCCAGAATAGACATCCCTTCATGCTGCTTCTGGCGGGCGAATTCTACGATCAAGACTGCGTTCTTACCCAAGAGACCAACCAACATAATCAACCCGACCTGGGCATAAATGTTGTTCGCGAGTCCCATCATCTTCAGGAAAAGGAAAGACCCAAAAATCCCCGGCGGTAGAGAGAACATCACCGCTAATGGGATAACGAAGCTCTCGTATTGCGCTGCCAAAACCAGGTAAACGAAGGCCAGCACGACGAGGAAGATCGCAATAGCTTCATTGCCGCGCGCTACTTCGTCGAAGGTCAGGCCTTCCCAAGCAATATCGTACCCCCTGGGGAGCGTCTCTTTGGCCACTTCCTTGACCACATTGATGGCGTCACCACTCGTATACCCATTAGCTGGCACAGCGCGGATAGCGGAAGAGGTGTGCAGGTTGTAACGAGTGATTTCGTTGGGTCCCTGCATTTTTTTCATCGTCATGAACGCCGCATAGGGAACCATGTCGCCCTTGTCGTTCTTGATGAAAAGCTTCATCACGTCTTCGGGAAGCCGGCGGAACTCGGGAAGCGCCTGCACATAGACTTTGAAGAACCGGCCGAATCGGATGAAGCCCTGTTCGTAAGTGCTCCCAATAAGAATATCTAAGTTGTCCAGTGCCGCGGCGATTGAAACGCCCTTCTGCATCGCAAGCTTGTTATCGATCTGCAGTTCGTACTGAGGGAAGTTCGCCGAGTAGAAAGTGAAGACGCCAGTCAATTCACGCCGTTCTTGAAGCTTTTTTACGAACTCCTTAGTGAGCTGATCGAGTTCCTGGTAGTCCGTGTTTTCCGTTTTGTTGATCATGCGGAAAGACAAGCCGCCAGCTGCACCATACCCCGGCACCGCAGGAGGCTCGAAGAACTCTACGACCGCGCCCAGATCCTTCGTGCGCTCTTCCAACATTTCGATGACTTCAGTCACCGATTCCTTACGCTCTGACCAATCTTTGAGGTCGATAAGGCAGGTTCCCGCATTGGAGCCCCGGCCTTCCGTAAGAATTTCGTAACCGGCGAGCGAAGAAACGGAGTTCACGCCAGGGACGTCTTTTGCGATCTCCTGTACCTGCCGCGCAATATCGTTTGTGCGTTCCAGCGTCGCACCGGGAGGCGTTTGAATAATCGCATAGATCATCCCTTGGTCTTCGCTCGGAATAAAACCTGCGGGAACGATTTCGTTCAAGACAAAGATTCCAAATCCGAAGGCCCCAAGCACGGCAACGGTAATAATCCGTTTGTCGGCCATGCGGCGCAAAATGCCGGCATAGACATCATTCACTTTAGCGAACTGCTTTTCAAAGAATGCCAGAAAGAGAGTTATGGGCGACCGCTTAGGTTTGGCCTGATCGTGCGGCACGTGCTTTTTGAGAATCATCGCCGAAAGAACAGGCGTCAGCGTCAACGCCACCATCCCAGAAAGAACGATGGCAGACGCCATCGTAATAGAGAATTGGCGGTAGAAGATCCCCACCGGGCCGCTCATGAAGGCCAAGGGAACGAACACCGCCGTCATGAGACAAGTAATGGCGATCACCGCCCCGGAAATCTCTCCAAGAACGCTTTTCACCGCCGCATAGGGAGAGAGATGCCGCTCTGCCATTTTCGCATGCACGGCCTCCACTACGACGATAGCGTCATCCACCACAATCCCGATTGCGAGCACCAATGCGAAGAGTGTGATCAGGTTGATAGACAACCCAAACATCTGCATTGCAGCAAAAGCACCAATGAGCGAGACGGGAACGGCAATCGTTGGGATGAGCGTAGAGCGCCAGTCCCCCAAGAAAACAAACACCACTAGCGCCACTAAGATGAAGGCTTCAAATAGGGTGTGGATCACCTTCTCGATCGACGAATCTAGGAACTTAGAAACGTCGTAGCTGATCTTGTAGTCCATCCCTGGTGGGAAGGACTCGCGAATTTCTTTTAAGCTCTCTTTCACCTGCTCAATCACGGCGCTCGCGTTACTGCCATAATTCTGCTTGAGAACAATCGCGGCGGAAGGGTTCCCATCGACGTTCGAATAGAGGTCAAAGAACTCGCTTCCAAGCTCCACCTGGGCCACGTTCTTTAAATAAAGTGCTTCGCCATTGGGATTTGCACGTATCACGATGTTTTCATATTGTTCGGGCGTGTTATAGCGCCCTTGGTAAACCAAAACGTACTCCAACGATTGCGATTGCTTTCCCGAGCTCTGGCCGATTCGCCCCGGGCGCCCGATAACACTCTGCTCGCTGATCGCTTTCATCACATCTTCTGTCGAAATCCGGTAAGCGCGCATACGATCTGGGTTCAGCCAAATCCGCATTGCATACTGGCGCGTCCCCAGAATTTGGGCTGAGGCAATTCCTCGGATGCGCTGGAGTTCGGGAATGACGTTGATGCTGCCGTAGTTGAAGAGAAACTTCTGATCGGCGTTAGGATCGGTGCTGTAGAGGTTCACATACATCAACATGCTC
>JAIEOG010000119.1 GCA_019750655.1 bacterium | reverse complement strand
GAACTACCATGAGCAGGATGAAAGTCTGCGCGATCGCGAGCAACAGTTGCGGCTGCGATTGATTTCAGATGTTGTCTCGAAATCCGCCGGTGACGCTTCGAAGTTGGACAAGTACCTAGCGACTTACCTCAACACCAACCCACCCGATTTCGTGTCCGGGCGCCTGCGCGATGCACGGGATAAAATACGGCCTGCACCCAAGCTAAACCCACACAAAGTAGAATGCGATTTTTCGGTTTTCTTCCACGGGCCGCCAGAAGCTTAGGCAGCTTTCAAGGAGGTGCGGACTTCGGAAGAGAGCTCGGTATATTCTTTCGCGGCTTGTCCGATGAGCTGTTCGAAAAGGGCCTTTTTGCCACTACCGGCTTTCGCCTTTTCTTCTATTTCGGCGTAAAAGGCGCCGAGGCGAAACGCGCCAAGATTATTACTCATGCCCTTGAGTAGGTGGGCGGTGAGTTGCGTGCGTTTGGTGTCAGAGGCAGCAACTGCTTTTTCTAGGGCCAGGTGACTGTGCGGAAAAGCGGTTAGGAACTCCTGCCAGAGTTCCGCGAAAATCTCGCCCGATTCTTCGGCGCTGAATCCTGCCAGACTTGCGACCTTTTCCCAATCTAGGCGTTTTTCGTTCATAGCATCCCCGCCTCTATTCCTCGGTACTTCTGAGGGAATTCCTTACAGCGGTTTGAATTGTTTACCACGCGTAATAATTGGCAGAATTCCATGCATAAATTATTGAAATTATGGGGTAAAAAGTTAACCAAAATCCATGTCCTTAACTCCCATTTGCTCCCAACTTTGCACCGCCTTGCGGCGGTACTCTGAGACTGTGGAGAAGGAGTTCCCAAATGAAGTCGCAAATCAAAGCCCTTAATGTTCTCGTGATCGACGATGATCCGGTATTCCGTATGCTGATCGCCAAGGCCGCGAAAGCCGCCAAAGTTTCGGTGACAGTGGCAGGGTCGTTGGAAGAAGTGAATCCCCTGACGGTGCCTCGGATCTATGATGTCGTTGTCATCGACTACTACCTTGATGACATCCAGCTCAATCTGAAGGGTGCTGACATTGCAGACGTTCTGGCAGGGACCCCCGTGTTGTTGACCAGTGTCTCCGAGCACGCAGTGGAAGACGGGGGTCCCTGGCCTGAAAGCGTGCGTAAATTCGTCGCTAAAAAACAAGGTGCGGCGAGCATCTTGAAGCAGGCCGCGGAACTCGTTGGGAAATAGGCTCAAAAAGCCGATAAGCAGGGTATGCCGACCACGAAACTAGCCGCGCTGAGTGCGAAGAACCGGTACACGGTCGTACTCGACGATGATCCCTTGGTGGCAAAGATTATCCAAAATGTTACGGGCATCCCCTGCCAAGCTTTTAGTGATTGCAGTGAGCTACTCGCGCGCGCGCGTCAGCTACGCCCGATGGCTTACTTCATCGATGCCCATGTCGGTGAACAGGACGGCATCGAAATAGTGCCCGAGATAAAGCGGCTCTTTCCCACGGTCCCCGTCATCGTCATTACCTCAGATCTGGATGCGGAAGTCTTAGGGCGCGCATTAGAATTCGGCGCAGACGATTTTGTGAAGAAACCCATCAACGGTACAGAGCTCGTCGCGCGTTTCAAAGCCCGGTTGCTAAGCCTGCGCGATACGTTGAAGCACCAGTCGTTGCGTTTTGGGGATCTCTCGCTGGATTTGCTCAACGGGCGAGTCAGCGGCAATGGCAAACGCGCCTTGCTCTCGCCACTCGAAGGAAAACTCCTCGGCGCCTTGGTGAGAGCGCAGGGTGAAATCCTCCCGCGCCAGAAACTCAAGGAAGCCGCTTGGGGCCGTGCGAATATCACGGACAATGCGCTCAATCGAAAAATCCACGACCTGCGTGCTGTTGTGCGAGAAGTGAGCCAGACGTTAGAAGTCGTTTCCTCTTACAACCGCGGCTTCGCCGTGGTTCACCGTCCAAAAAGAGCCGCCTAACCCTTCCAGGGCGACACAAATTCTGCAAATTCTTTGGCGTGTTTTACGGGTGAGAATTCCAGGATCTCGTATTCCGCAATCCCTTGCTGTGCAAAGGGATCGGCTTTCAAGATTTTCTCCAGGGCAGGGCGCTCCATCTCACGGGCCAGAATAATTCCCCCATTGCGTGGGTTGCGCGGCCCTGAAGCGATTAACGCGCCGGCTTGGTACCACTTCTCCAGAAAGTCGCGGTGTGCGACGAGGTGCCTGTCTACTTCTTCGATGCCTTTTTTGTAGTGAACGAGAACGACGTACATGCGGCTAGTCTGCACCAGGCAACCCCAAGCGTAAAGCCCGGCACCTAGTGTTCTTCAAACGGCCGTGGTAGTAGCCGAGGCTATGAAAAAGATCGCCTTCCTTCTGTTTCTAAGTGCTCCTGTGATGGCTGCGGAAACGTACAACCTCCGTTGCAGCCAGAGCGCTTTGCGGATTTTTGCCGACAAGGGCTTGGTAGACACTCAGATCCTAACGAAGGATGGAAAGAGAGATTTCTGGTTCACACCCGTTCGCACCAAAGGGGACGTAGTGTTTTATGAAGGCTTAATTGAAGTGGGTGGAGGCTATTCGATCCGGTTTAGAGCGAACTTTGACATCCGACACAGCACCTCGGAAAGCTATATTCAGCTCGTAAAGCCCGGGGCAAACGGTGTTGCGCGCATCGTTTCGGAAAGTGGCGAAATCGTCACCAGCCTCCTCGAGGCGAGCATTAATCTTCGCAACCTCGATGTGGTCAACGTGAGCCTCCCAGAGAATCTGGAGATGGCCACAATGCCCAAGACCAAGGAGATCCTGAGCAAGATCCAAGGTGGCACCTTGCCCGATGGTGCGATTTTCTCAGTCGAAGGTAGCTGCATTCCGATCCAGGTTGCCAAGCCGTAAGGGCCGCGTTTGAATGCCGTCCACTCGGAGGTCGCTGTGTCTTTTCTTACTTTCCCATTGGTCAGTTTAATCGTCGGTACGGCAGCTGCTAGCAGCCCCAACCATGCTTGCCGCGTAATGAAGCCGACGCTCCAACAGTTTGCGACGGTGGAAAACAATGCCGGCTGCGTGATCCACCGCATCGATCCCAAAACATCCGAAGTCGAATTTCTCCTCGTCTATGTCGAAAAGGGCGATGACAAAGGATGGAGCCTGCCCGGCGGCAAGCCCGCCACGAAAAAGAATGACGTGAAAGAAGGGCCCATTGCCCAAGCCCTTGCGGCGCGCGTGCCCTACGATTACTCCGAGCCGGCCGTTTGCACGGCAAGCCGTGAAACTTTTGAAGAGACGGGCATGGAAGTCGTTGTCGAGGAGCTCATTGAGCAGCAGGAGAAATTCCTCGTCTTTAAATGCTCCCCCGTCGATCCCGGCGATGTCCTCGAAGACATCAAAGCGATCGACACCCGCGAAGTCCACAAGACGACGTGGGCAACCCTCAAGCAGGCCCAGGCCGCGGAATTTCCTCTGCGCTTCGTTTCTGATCGAGCTCTTCTACAAAAAGCGCACGAACGCATCGTCCGCGAATAGGCCGTGCTCGCTATTTGCCGCTAGAGCCAGAAAGGCGAGTGTAGTAAATGGCGGGGCATGCTTAAGACCGCGCTTCTGTTGGTACTCTTTGCCGTCCCGCTTTGGGCCGGCTGTATAGCTGAACTGACGTTATCCCCGAAACAGATCTTCGCAAAACGCAGCCCTCATGATTTTGGCAATTTCGATTACCCGGAATCCGACCATACCCTCACCACGGTAGCGTATGCGATTTTTGGGCAAAAGCGTTACAGCGCGGCGGGGCAGATCCGTTGGCAGACCCAGAGAACTCGTGCCATCGAGACCGATTTTCTAGCAGCGGTAGCATCCGGAAGAGCGGAGCTGCAGATCCAGATAAGCGCCTGGGAAGCGTTGGATGTCGCGCGGCGCGTGGAACATCTGGTGGGGGGTGAATATCTGGACGCGAAATTCTTCGACCACGCTCTAAAAGAGGGTGACGAGCTTTACGCCTACGAGGGAGATCTCGTGCGGCTCCGGCCAAGTGATGGTTCCGTTTTTGTATTGCCGCGGCAGCTCCAACACTACTGCGCAGAGTTCATGACCGGCGTTTCGATTTTCAAGCTTAAGAGACATTGGCTCACGCAGAATTTTTATCCCCACTTTCCGCAGTATGCGCCGTTGGAAAAATTTATCGCCGACGACTACTCCAGTTGGTTTGAAACCGCTCAAGGGTGGCAGCTCCTGCTTCAGAGCGCAGTCACGCGCACCGACGGCTTTGTAGATTTCCAAATAGAGTTCCGAGATACCGAGACGTTGATCGCTATCAGGCCGCGATGGGAAGCTCGGAAAGACGACTACTTTACGGCGATGTGGAAAAGAACAGACGAGTACCTGCGCGAACTGGCAAGCACGGACCCCGAAACGGAGATTGGCCAGTTGGCATCTGCTTATGTGAAGGATCAAACATTGGTGATCCCGGCAGCGGAAACGGTGGAGTTTCTGAAAACAGTTTTTCAGGCTTTGAGTAGAAACTAAGGAGTGTCGTATGCGGTGGTTGTTACTGTTATCGAGTCTAACGGCAGGTAGTCTCTGGGCACAGGATCCATTGTCGATTGCAAGCCGCCTGCGTGTCGCGCTTCCCGAAGCGATTGAGGAAAAAGACCCGTCCAAGACAGTCGTCCAATTCGTCACGAACCGCTTGCTCTTGGGCGCAGCGAAGGGGCAGCCGGCCTGGCACACGATGGTGCCCGACCATAAGATCCTGCTACGCGCTACGGAGAATCCGCTGGCGGGTTATGTCGTCGTAAAACACGATGGCACTCCGGATGTAGAGAACAACGCGTCTTTAAAGCCGTACTCAATCGATAGCTTTCACCCGATGTACAAGGTAAAGCTTGGCCGCAACGAGGACCTCCTGCCTCCCACCACCAATGAGGTCGCGGACACCGGGCTTTCATTTCTTAAGAATTACTGGTCCCGCGATGTGGTCATCCTAATCCACGGCTACAACAATAGCTGGGAGACGGTCATTCGCCGGGCTGCACAGCTCAAGCGGGATCTGCGCAAGAAGCATAAGCGGGATTTTGCCATGCTGGTTTACTCCTGGCCTTCGCTCGGCAGCGGTGGTCTGATGAGCATCCTCGAATACACCGATGATGAGCGGCGCTACAGACAATCCATACCGGCCTTCGCCACTTTCTTAGAAGCCTCGCTCCTGAAGGATGGCTCAACAGCCGGTCGCGGAAAGCGTTGGGTGATTGCGCATAGCATGGGCAATCGCATGTTTCTGCATGGCTTGGCCGAAATGGGCCGTCGCAAAGAGGCGGCGAAGGAAAAGCTCCCTCACGACTTGTTTACCCGCATTGTGCTCGCTGCGCCGGATATGGAGGTTGAAGACTTCGATGTGCACACGAAGTACGCCTTCCAGTTCTGCGCGAGCCCGAAGCCGTTGATGTATTTCCACGCCACTTCCAACGTGGCTGTCCAGGTTTCGGAGTTTGAGCACCTCGATGACCGCGCGGGCGTAAAGCCGGTGGTTTCCGATAAGCTGCTGACCATTGACGCCAAAGCGGCCAAATCCCCGTTGTCGGAAATTGGCCATGGCTACTACGCCAGTAACGATCGGATGGTCGCGCTCATCGCAGACTATTTCTTCGATGGCGCCGATCCTTCCAAGGATCCCCAGCTCGAAAGCCTCGACGGCGGCAAGCGCTGGAAGCTGAAGTAAGTCACTCTGGCCCCAGTTCCACCGAACTGGGGCCATATCTCCCCCGATTCCCGCTCTTTCCCCCTGTTCCCAAGCACGGCTGAGTTGGCCCACTCTTTGCTCTACTGGCTTGCGGGAGGGGACAATGTCTCGCAAAACAGCTTTCAGATTCTTCGCATTCTTTCTTTTACTCGCCGGGACGGCTAATGCCGCGGCGCAACGATTGGACGATCGCTACTTCATGGTGGTCTTCGGCTATGAAGGCCCGGGAAACCGTGCAGTCGATTCGCACACTTTTGCTTCGTTCTACTCAGGCGACGCTCTGATGCGTCGGCAGACACGCAATCCAGCGACGATTAGCTGGCTGCCGGCAACAGGTGTCGTGCGGCCCATCCGCCGTGAGGCGGGGAGAAACTTCTCTTTAGAGGAAACTCTCGCGATAGCCCGTGAACGGGGCTACGAAGTGCGAGCTTATGGACCCTACGAGATCACGCGGGATCTTTACCGGCGCGCATTGGACCGGATCGATTACCTGAACTCCGGACGGGTGGACTACCGCATGACGGCGGCGGGGTTGTTCATGCCCAACGTCTTGAACTGCATCTCGGCAGTCAGCGGGGTGCTCGGGCCCTTGAACACGGGGACACTCTGGGGATTTGCTGCGAGTCAGAAAGTCACTCAATACTTGGCGAAGGAAGTCTATTCCTACCCGAACGTAAACTATGACGTCGCTGATGCGATCGCACTTCGGTACATGACCGTTAGATATTAGAGGGGTGGCGGGTCGGCGAAAGGGTGCTAGGCACCTGGAACCCGGCCCGCTTATTTTTTGAACGCCTTTTCTATGAGCAGATAAATAGCTTCTCGATCTTGTGTGAAAGAGTGATCTTGCTCGGACTCGATGTAGAGCGGTTTGGTTTTAAAGCAAGGGACCACCTCACGCGCATACTCCACCGGCGTTTCTTCATCTACTTTGGCTTGGATGTAGACCAGGTTCTTCGAGGGGACTTCATACTTACGCACCATCGCCTTGGAATCAAAGTGAGTGGCGAAACGCGCTAAATCTGCAAGCAGCTCCGGCACCGTGACCCCTGGAAAGAGTTGCGGAGCATCGTTGTAAATATAGTTCACCAAACGCTCTAGCGCCGGCTTGGGCGGTAGAAGAACCAACGGGGAGATCAGGAATACGATCGACCCAGCATCTAGTTTGTCGAAGTTACGGACCGTAAGGCCCCCACCCCAGCTATGCCCCACAAAAGATAATGACTGGTACTTTGTGCGAAGCCATTGGATACAGGCGGTGGCTTGTTCCGCCGAAGCTTCGAAGGAAAAAGGCCCGCGGAGGTTCTGGCCCAGCCCGCGGTAGTGCAGGACGTAAACATCGCGGCCGAGCGACTGAGCCAGGCGCTCTGCGAGATCTTCATTGCGCTGGGTTTTGAATGCGGGAAAGCCCGGC
>JAIEOG010000308.1 GCA_019750655.1 bacterium | reverse complement strand
CGGAAACCAGCGCTTAACCTTCAGTCTCGGTGGGAAGGTCCTCGGGAGTGCACGGACGGATTGGACAGAGGGTACGGCATTCTTCTCCATCCCCGCGCCTGAAGTGGGAATGCACTTAGTGTCCGTTACCCTCGACGCAGATTCCCGTTACACAGCGCCCGTCGCAGAACTCGTGTTGGTGGTTTGTGAGCGGGACCAGCCCCTACTAATCACCGATGTGGATCACACACTCGCCGACGCGAGCGGCACAGACGTTCTTTTTAAGAAACCCCAGGACATTCCCGTGGTAGCCGGCGCGCCGGACGTGCTTGCACGCCTCTCGCAGCGCTACCAGGTGGTTTACCTCACCGCCCGCGATGATTCGATGATGAACCGGACCAAAGAGTGGTTGGCCGTCGCGCGGTTGCCCAAAGCGCCAGCGCTCTTTTGGGACATCACGCTTTCAGGACAGCCGCCTCTATCGCACACGAAGTATAAAACTCAGGCTGTGGGAAGACTCGCTAAGGAGTTTTCGAATCTGGCTCTGGGAGTAGGGGATCTAGTCGGAGATGCTGAAGCCTACCTGGCCAATGGCATCCCCGCCTATATCGTCTTAGATAGGCAAGATCCTGCGAGCTATCCCACTGGCACGCATTTTATCCGCGACTGGTGGGACCTCGACTAGCCGTCGAGGGTTAGCCATCAATCTTGAACACGAGCGTCAGCCAGCCATCCTGGCTTTCCGCGCTAATCGCATTCAAACGGCGGAAACGCTCTAGCGAACTACCCACAGGGATCGTCAGTCCACTGAACTCCGTCTTCTGCGGGAAAAGTGCATCCATGCGGTAGTGCAAGTTACGCATCAGCTGAGCATCGGTTTCGCTATCCGCTTTGCCATCCGTATAGGCGACTTCGACGGCGCCAAGGCGGTTGCCGATGAAGAGTTTTTCCACGACTGCGGGTTCGAAAACAGCGCGGATCCGCAAGGGCCTAAGGGCCTGCGTTACTTCCCCGCGGAACTGTTCCGCAGTGCTCACGGCATTCATCGTAATCGTGATTTTGCCATCGCGGAATTCACCCGTGATGGGCTGGTGCTCCTGCATAGCGATATTCCACTTAGGCGTGTTATCGTGCGGCCGCAGAGCGCGAGGTTCTTCGCCGGTGATGAGTTTGAGCAGCTCATAGAAGCTCAAGCCCCACTCAATCTTGCCACCGAGGTAGGGCTCCATGTAGTTGCCGAGCAAAGACTCGTGCACCCGCAAAACAACGTCGTTATCGCCAATCTCAACCGGCCGAGCGGCAGGGGCTCCGAGCTGGCTGCGGTTGGACTGCGTGCCTTCGAGAAAGAGTGTCTCTTTCGTGGTGCGCGCTGCAAACTTGCTGAAGGTGGTGCCTTGGAAGTCCGCAACAGCCTTCGGATCGGCATCGCCGAAGAACGCGAGCGATTCCTGCTGTTCTTTCAGCTTGGCCTTGAATTCTTTTTCCAACTCCTTGGCAAAGTTATTCGACGCTTGCTGCGCGGTGGAACCTTGCTGTTGGTAGGCTTTTTTCTGCGCAATGGCAGCCACCAGCGGCCCTTTACCCCAGATGGAAGTGATGTGCGGGTTGACATGCGCCGTGCCTGGCAGAATAGCCGACGTCAGGCCGTCTGGCCCGATGGTTGTTCTCGAGACGACAGTGCCTTGGCCCGTGCTTGAGGCAGTCACTCGAGCAATGGGCTTAATCGGGCGTCCGAAGAGGCCTTTGCTGTACTTGGTGTTAGTGACTCCATTGGCAGTCAGGTCTGTCGTCGCAAAAACTTCAATAACTGCCTTGTTCGGGTCTTCCACCAAGCGCGCATCGAGATTGGTCGTGGCATGGACTTTCCCGCGAGTTACCATTCCAGGCGCACTTTGAGGCGCGTCCTTGACGGTGCTTACGGGCGGCATCTTCACGGCGAAGCGTACCAAGCGGCTAGAAACAGCCACTTGTAGGTTCGGGTGTGAAAGCCTTTCACGGATAGCTTGCACAAGCGGCCCGGCTTGTTGCAGGGATTCCAACCAGCCAAGATTTGCGCCTAGGTCACGGCCCAAAACGTCATTGGGCGCAGCGATGTAGCGAAGGACCTGGCTCTTCAAAAGCGCGAGGCGGCTTTGGTAAGCATCGGCCAGCGGGCCTTCTTTCTGCTGTTCAAGACGCAGAATCCAAGTGCGCAACGCCTTTTGCACGGCGAGAAAGTGCGGCGCTTCGAGTCCCACCTGATTCTTGCGCCACTGGTTCAAGACCGGCTTAAGAGTAGTGGGGCTTGGCGCTCCAGACGCCAGTTCCGCGCGTAGCTGATCCCACAGCAGAAACTCGTGCCAGGCCTTTTGATTGGTGGGATTGCTCGCCAACCACTGGTCGCACTCGGAGAGCTTCTGCAACAAGTCTGTCGAAGCGCGGGCCACCGATACTTCAGCCGTAATGGGCCCGAAACTCTGCTCTGCCTGTTGGAAGAGCATTTCTAAGTCCGCTGCTTGGACGGATACGGCGGCCAGGAGGCCGAGTAATAAGGTTTTCACGGCATCGCCTCCTCACACGCGTAGTGCGTGGTAGCAGAGTTATCGTCGATAGAAAACTTGACGCGGGTGTTGAGCATTTCATCGCCCGTTTGAATCCCCCAGCGCTTCTCGACTCTCGGATCGTCGTTGTGGGGGTTCATGCGCGAGTTATCCCAGTGCCCCGTCATCTGAATGACTTGGCCCGCAGGAACTTTGATGGGCGCTTCGAGATCAAACGACCGTTGCCAGCCGAAATCCCAAGTCGGGACGGCAGCAAAGAATTCCTTGATGGGATTTGCCGGATCTTTCGGATTCTCAGTCACCCACTCCAGTTTCCAGTCGCGGCCAATCTTGTGCATATGGGCGCGGAAGGAATAGAGCGTGATGTTTTTGCGGAACCAGATCTCCTTCACTCCAGGCACATAAGACTGGAATGCAGGAATGCGTAATTTCTCGCGCTGCAGACGCATGGCTTGGTTGCAGATTTCCACCTTTGGTGGAGTCTTGGCGAAGATTAGCCCTGCACTGCTCTGGTCCGACTCTGGTTGCCCAGTGGTTGTGTAGTGCAGCTCGAATACGAGGTCGGTGTTTTTCGGTAAACGCACGGCCTGACCGAGTGGGTAAATGCGTGCATTCTCATCTTCATCGCCCGGCGCGAAACCCGCCAGCAGCTTCGCTTTCTCACCGGAGATTCCATAGATCTTGGTCATGCCGGCGACGCCTGAGTAGTCTTGGTCGTCTGCGGGGACCACGTGTAATTCCGCGTGGTGAACCACCGCTGCGTTACCCGGCTTGATTTCAACAGCCTGGATCCAGCGCTCATCTGGGTAGTTCATTTTCATTTTGAACATCTGGTAGTCGATGATCCCAGTCGCAGGCAGCTGGTAGGGCTGTTCCATCTTCAGGATGACATCGGGCTTGCCGATTTTCCATTCGCCATCCACCCAGGTTTTTGCAGGTGGGGCTTTTGCGGGATCTCCACGGCGGACGCCGCCGCGTACCCAGTTTGCGATCGTTTCGGTTTCTTCGGCGGTAAGGCGCCGGTCCTTATGCAAGGTACCGAACTTTTTATTCATCAGCATGTAGGAAGGTGGCATCCGGCCATCTTCCACGACTTCCAAGATCGTATCTGCATGGGTAGACACGTCTTTGTAGGTCAAGAAGGAGTCGAACTTCGCAGCGCCCGGCTGTCCCGGACGGTGGCAGACTTGGCACTTCGCTTGGATAATCGGCTCGACGTCTTCGTGGTAGGTGACGACGGGTACTTCCGGACGTGTCTTTCCGATGGCGCAGCCACTGGCGCTAGTAAATGGCGTGTGGATTTCTAAGCCCAAAGCCGTCAGGGAAAGTGCATCTTGAAGGTAATTCACAGAGGGGTTGATTTTAGAGCCGGCGACCGTGAATTGATCGTCGATAGCGCCCATGTAAAGAATGTCTTTGAGATCGGGGCTGAGAACAACCGCCTGGCTTAAGTACTCGGCCGAGACGGCATCTGCGAGCTTTCCTTCGGAATCCACTACGGAAAGAAAGGGAATGTTACCGAGCAAGGAGCTGGTGGCGGCGGTGAAAACAGTAGCCGTGGGTTCGGAGTAAACCGCGATAAAGACAATCCCTTGCTTAGCATAGGCTGCGTGCAGCTTCTGTAGAGTGGGGATGTATTGCTTTACGAGTGGGCATTTCGTGCCGGCGAAGATCAGCGCGACGCCCTTGGTAGTGGGCTCCACGAAGTCTTTGAGAGTGACCGGACGGAAATTTGTCCCTTTTACGACGATACGGCCGATGTCTGCCTGAAGGTTAGCTGAAAAAAGCCCCAAGAAAACGGCGGAGAAAATCCTCCCCCGAGGAATGTACCCCATAAAATCCCCTCCCATGTACGTTTCACATAAGGCGAGGGATCAGGGAACTCAACAAGAAAAACTGCAATGCGTTGATTTCTAAAAGTTATTCTTAACGGCTGTTCACACAGCGCGTAATTCAGGCAGGTTGTCGCGAAGCTGCGGAATCGAAGCGATAAGCTTCGCTTGTTCCGTCATTAGGTATGTCCCTTCGCCCTGGTCGACGAGAATGCCGAGGCGATCGAGTTCTCCGAAAGACGTCTCGATATCGAAGGGAGTCATGGAGATGTAGTAGCGGATGGTGTCCATCGGCAGGTGCACCAAAGTGCCCTGGGGCGTTTTCTGCCCTTCGAAGTGGCAGAAGTGGATCACGAGGTAAATGAGGCGCTCGACGTTATTCGCCGGCCGCAACACCTTGATGAGGTGGTCGATGCGATCCAAGCGCTCAACGGAGATTTTCCCAATGCGTTCAAAAATGCGGATGACGATGGAGGGGTTTTTGTTCTCCAGGTCTTCCATGTCGATGGACGACATTTCCATGGCGACTACGTCGGTCTTGGCGCGCGCACCGAAGAAGCGTTTGTGGGGCGACTTGCCGACGATGGCTTTCTCGCCGAGCACGTGGCCGGGAGCGATTTCACTGATGAAAAGTTCTTGTTCATCGCGGGTGGCGGTGAGCTGCACGGTGCCTTCGGCGATGATGAAAAGCGTGTTGCCGACTTCCCCTTGTTCGAAGAGCTCTTCGCCGGCTTTGTAGCGGCGGATGTAAGGCTTCAAAAGAGGGTCAGCGAATGGGATGTTCCCTGCAAATTTGAGCGATTCGGCTTTCATACCTCTATTTTAGCCCAGGACCTGGAAACGGCTACCAAGGAGTTTTTGACGCAGCTGCTCTGGTGTTTCCCGGGCGAAGAGCCAGTTATGCTCAGGCGCTTGGTAGTGAAAGGTGCCGTCGGCGGAATGCTCGAGCGTGAAGTCTTTGATGTAATACGCATGCATTCCTGAGGCTTGCCGGGTGGCGTTGATAAAGCCTTGTTTATGGGCGGGGAGAAGCACTTCGACCACTAAGTAGGAGATGCGATCCCAAGCCTGGCCCACGCCACGCAGAAAATCCATTTCCGCATTCTCGACATCGACTTTCACGAGCATGCGCTGGAGCTGGGAGTGTTTCTCGGCGAAATCCGCAAAGCGGATCATTTCGACGTCAATGGCTTCGCAGCCTTTCGGAAAACCTTGAGTCCCATCGAGACTGGAGCGCCCCGGATCTTCAGTATCGATGAAAAAACGCGCAGCTTCACTCGCAGCGCCGATGGCAGCACGGTGGCCAAAGAAATCGTGGAAGCCATTGCGCGCACACATCTGCTCAATGAAAGAAAAAAGCCTCGGCGTAGGCTCGAAAAAATGGACAGGTGTTTTCGGCGCCCGCGTTTTTGCGAAGAAGGTGAAGTAGCCGAGATTCGATCCGATATCGATGAAGCTATCGGCGTGGGGGAGCAGGGCCTCGACGCTAAAGAGCGCCCCTCGTTCGCCGAGGTAATCGGCGGGCGTGCCGAAGACGGAACTACGGTGCCGCGGCTCGGGGTAGCTGATGCGGAGCGAGTCGTTCATCCCAAGATTGGTTTCGATGGGGCCCGTGAGGCGAAGGGCGTTCACGAGCCGATCGGCGAGGCGGGTGCCCAGTTTCGACCGGCGTTCGGGTGGCAAGAGCGCCATCCATTGCAGCAGATTCTTCGACGTTTGCTCAAACATAGGCCCCTCACCGCTTGAGCTATGATACCCCTGCCGTTCCTCATTGACAAAGCCAGCCATTTCTCAGATTTCGGAGCACATGAAGACGCTTTTGGCTGTAGTTCTCGCCGTGTCGTCCCCCGTGTGGGCTACCCCTGATTTCGAAAGGGCGGCAGAGATTATCCACTCGGCAACGTACATCCCATTCACGCTGAACCGGACGGGCTGCGAGGCGCGTGCGTTGTACTTGGCGATGGAGCTAGCGGCGAAAGATCTGCCATCGAGGGCGTTGGTGGTCTCGGGCGATCTCCGCCCCCAAGAGGGCATTCGCTGGCCGTACCATGTCGCGCTACTGCTTTCAGCGGCGGGGGAGGGGCGGGTGGTGGATCTGTCTCTTTCGGCTTTGCCTTTTCGCCCGAGTGAATTCCTAGCGGCCCTGCAGAGAGAAACGCCGGCAGAGGAAAAGTCCAAGACTCGCCAGCGAGTCGTCGCGGGGTCTGTTTTCGCGCCGTCCGTTCTGACGGAGGAAACCGCTTACGTACCCCCACAGATAATCCAGCCAGATGAAAAACCCGCTTACGACATGCCGCTAGAGAGTTTCGACAAGTTCCCAGCATTCCAGTTCGCGGACACGCTAACGGCCTACCGCACGCTGTGGGCGATTTATTCCCGCGGTGACTTAAAAGAGGCGGGCACTCGCGACGCCGAGCAAGACATGCTCACAGTCCGCACGCGTACACTGCTAGAGCTATTGGAAAAGAAGGGCAAGCTAGAGGGGTTCGATAAAGAGACTTTCGAGAACTGCGCGATCGATCTCCACCGCTGGCAGAAATACAAGGATACGGCGAATGGCATCCCGTTGCCGTTCGAGCCTTGTTCTTAATGGTCCCAGATTTAAGACTCTGTTTTGAGAACTTCTCAAAAATGACTCAATAAATCTACATCTCGTTTCATCGACAACTAGTCGATATTACTGGTTAAAGATTTCTTCAGTCGCTAGTTGGCGAGCTCTTTGCTATTTGGCAGCGGCGGAGGAAACTTATGAGTCGGACGTTGCGCGC
>JAIEOG010000186.1 GCA_019750655.1 bacterium | reverse complement strand
GGTTACGACCCGCGGTTGCGGTTTTTCGATCAAGCGCAGAACCAAGTTTTGAACCGTCTGGATGAGCACCTACACACGGAAAACGGCGTCAGCTACTTGGGCCGTCCCAACGAGGATGGTATCAAGCTCGTCTACTTCAAAAAGAAAGACCGCAAAGACCGCGAGCGCGAGATCATCAAGCTCCTGCATAAGTCTGATAACCTCGTGGAAGAAATCTACGACCGCATCGGCTTTCGGTTGGTGACGGAAACAAAGTTCGACGCCATCCGCGCCGTGCGACTGATGCTCGAGAAGAACATTATCAGCGTGCCGAATATTCGCCCGGGCCGTTCGCGCAATCGGCTTATCGATTTAAGCCGTCTGCAGTTTGAAATCGATCGCATCGACTCGCACATCAAGAAAAGTGGCGAGTCGGCTCCTTACGTCGAGAAGATGATCAAGCGCTTGGAAAACCGAATCGGTTTCAGCCGATTGGGCCGAAGCCTCATCAACCCGCACACAAGTGAGCACTACAAATCCATCCAATTCACGTGCCGCGAGCTGGTGAAGATCCGCAATCCCGTTGGCCAAGTCTATGCCAAGCTTAAAGAGCCGCTTTCCAATCTCCACGGCGGCCAACAAGTGTTGGCGGAAGTGTTTCCGGAAAAAGTGTCGCCGAGCATCCATGTTTTCTTCCCCTACGAAATCCAGATCATGGATGTGAAAGCCTATGCCGATAGCATTTTCGGCAAAAGCAGCCACGAAGAGTACCGCCGCAAACAGTTAGAGACAGCCCGCGACCGCGTTTTCGGCCGCAATCTCGCCAAGAAGAAGTAGAGTCCCAGGTTTTCCCTGCCACACCGTCCCATCGACGGAGCGTGCTATAATTTTCCAATGGCTGGGGATAAAAAATTCTTTCTGGGTATTCATGGGCAGCAGTCTGGGCCCCATTCTGAAGACGAAGTCCGAACGCGCATCCAAAGTGGGGAAGCGCGGGCGGAAACCCTGGTCTGGTACGAGGGCCTGGCCGAATGGCAAAGGCTCGATTCCATTATCTACTTCCAAGCCAGTTTCGATGGTTCCAAGCAATTGAGTTTAGCGACGGCACCCGCCGACAGTTCGGCGTCTGCGACGGCCTCCAAAAAATCGGAAGGCCGGTCTAAAGGCGGGGAAACCCCGCCGCCCTTGCGACCCGTTTTTTCGACGGAACAAGCCGTCATCTACCGCCCGAAAGGCCCGCGCCCTGAAGTGCTGGTCCTAGGCGGGCTTTTCTTAGCGCTCGGGTTGGGAACGATTGTCTATATGAGCTGGGACTCGGAAGAATCCGGTCGCGTGGCCGCTGTGCAGGTGGCCCCTTCGCCCGCGGCACAGCGTGCGCAACGTTTTGTAAAGGCGGATTCCGATTACACGCTTAACCCTTCGGTGATTCCCGCCGACTACAGCGCTTTGTTAAAAGAGAATAGCGACGACGAAATCGGGAAGAAGTCTTTTGCGGCTTTAGAGGGCATCTACAAGAAAAAATTCCGGCACGCGGAGTTAGCCTCCCTCTACCTCGAAGCCAAGCGCTATAGCGACGCTTTGCCCCCGCTGATGGAGCTGCGGCGTTTTAACGAAGCGGAAAACGCCGCCTTCTCCGCTTACCAAAATGCGAAAGAACCAGCAGTTCGGCGCGCGATGCTCACGAAAAGCATCGAGATGTTGACCAACCAGGTGCCCAATCCGCAGCTCGCGCTAGAGCGCATCCGCATATTGGAAAAAGAGTTTCCCGCAGAGAAACACTCCTTTGGTTATTACCTGCTTACTGAAGACCGTAAGATGGCTGACCTCTTCGAGCGCACGAGTTTCTTTTTCGTGGAAAGTCTCCTGCACCACATCAAGTCCGAATTTCCGCAAATCAAGCTTGCGGGGCGGCCCTTGGTGAAAATCGTGAAGGACCCGGCTGGCTTTTACCGCATCACAGGCAGCTACCAAGGCGAAGTTTCACTGAGCCAAGACAAGCTCAAAGACATCCGCTTTGAATATTGGATGGTGGGCTCCGAATGGAGCCTCGTGGGAACCAACGTCACTGTCGAACGGCGGGAATGGAGCCAAGCAAACCGCGTCCGCCACGCCAACTCAGGGCGCTCGTCCGCAGCCATGCTCGCTTACTTAGAAAGCGTGATGCGCGCGCAGTTTCCGACCCTCGCACTGCATGAAAAAATCTCGCGTGAAGCCATGACGAGTGCAGCGCGCGAGACAGCTAGTGATCAAGCTAACCAAACAAAAACAGCGCCTTAAGCGGATCACCCTCTCGGTTGTTAACGCTGCTGAACAATCGTCTTTACATCCCTTAACACGTCCTGAAATATACAACTCACCTAGTCGGTTTGAGCCGGCCGCTAAAAGTTTTTTATCAGTCTAGTTGAACAGCACGTAAGCGGAGTGGAGGAAGGGACCTCTTGCCGTAAAGCACCACCACTATTTTCAAGGGTCCCTTCCACGATTTTAAAAAAGACGCCCCGGGGGAGAATCCCCTCGGGGCGTTCTTAATGGTTCAGGGAATTCAATTGAACCGGTTTTACGATTGGATAGAGCGCGTCTGGATCTGGATTGCCGAGCGCCTATTCGTCCGTTTCCAATTCGACCTGCCCGTTGAGCAACTCCGAGAGCAAATAGAAAAAGGCCGCCTGATTTTCGCCATGGTGGATGGCGGTTTTTTTGATTGGTTATTGCTCTCTAGCTGGTGCCGCAGCCACGGGCTGGGTGCAGTAGAGGTCGCTAACAGGCGGCGCATCCTACTCCTCTCCCAACCTTCTTATTTTGTCCGAGTGCTTTTTGGCCGGTCGGGGTTTGCCGATCTTTTTCTCAATGAAAAGAAGAGGCCACGCCTTCTCTGCCTTCAAGGAAAAGAACGCAAACGTATCAACGTTCCGACTCCCACCGAGTCGCTGCTTTCTGAAATTTACGCGCGGGCGGGTGCTTCTGGAGAGCTGGGCGGGTTGACCGTCGTCCCCGTATTCATTGTTTGGCGGCGCCACATGCGAGGCGGGTCACGGCAATTGAGTGAATACCTCCTAGGGCTGAGTTCTCGTCCCAATACTTTTGGAAAAATCTGGTACCTCATGCGCCGCCGCACCGACTCGCATGTGAAAGCGCTTTCGCCTTTGCCGTTCGCGACGCGTGAACGCCTTGAGCGTGTGGAAGGGTTCGACGAAAACGAATCAATGCGTCTCGCAAAAAGCCTGCGGCGCAAAATCTTAGTAAGCGTGCAGCAAGAAATGCGGGTGCTTTTAGGGCCGCGCTACCATTCTCCGAGCCTGATCAAAGAAACCGTGTTGCGCGATCCCGAAGTGCAAGCCGTTGTCACCAAGGTGGCGGAAGCTGAAGGCATCGACCGGCGCAAAATCCTCACACGCGCCTACCAGGACCTCACCGAAATCGCTGCAGACTACCGCTTCCGCATGATCGAAGTGGTTTATGTGCTTTTGCGGTGGGCGTTCGCCAAAGTCTTTGACGGCATGAACGCAAAAGACGAGCAATGGCAAAAAGTCCGCGAGTTGATGAAAACCAAGCCCGTCGTTTTCATCCCCTGCCACCGTAGCCATTTTGATTACCTCGTTATCCCGTACCTGCTTTTTCTCAACGATATGGTGACGCCGCATATTGCGGCGGGCATTAACCTAGCGTTTTGGCCCGTGGGACGTTTTCTGCGTATGGCCGGAGCTTTCTTCATCCGCCGGTCGTTCCGTGGGGATCTGCTCTACCAAACGGTTTTAGTGAAGTACGTCCACACATTGCTTTCCCACCGCTACAACGTGAAGTTTTTCATCGAAGGCACGCGCAGCCGTTCGGGCAAGATGCTTGCTCCGGCCTATGGGATGCTCAAGATGGTGATGGAGACTTACCCTAACCGCGTTTGCGAAGATGTGGCGCTCATCCCGGTTTCCATCTGCTACGACGAAATTCCAGAGCAAGGGTCTTACACGCGCGAGTTAGGGGGCGGGACGAAAGTGAAAGAGAACGCCGTGGAGCTTGTGCGTTCTCTCAACGTTCTGCAGCGGAAACTAGGCAAAGTCTATGTGCGCTGCGGACCAGCGTTATCGTTGAAGGACATGTATTCCGATCCCGAGGAAGATTCCAAGCGCCGCTTGCAGAAGGCCGCTTTCCAGATTTGTAAGTCCATTTGCGACGCGACGCCGATCATTCCAAAGTCCTTGGTGTCGACGGTTTTCCTTTGCCACCGCAACCCCTTGCTCACGTTAGAAGAAGTTTTGCGCTTGAGTTCAAACCTGGCTGCTTATGTGCGGCACGCCGGAATGGAACTCAGTGTGGAAAACGAAGAGGCTTTGCGGCGCGCTTTGGAGCAGACGGTGCGCCGCTTACGCAAATCCGGCACCTTGCTGGAGATTGAAAATGTCCCTCGCCGCTATGTTTGCGATAGCCGTAAACGCCCGCTTTTGAATTTCTACAAGAACAGTGCGATCCATTGCACTTCTTTGCCGGCTATTGCTCTACTCTCCTACTACCAAGCATGGCAGAAACACGGAGACGGGGAGAGCCATTTTGTTGATCGCTTCCAGAAGCGTGCGTTGGAATTACGCGACATTTTAAAGTTCGAATTCTTCTTCAACCCGCGCCAGGAGTTTTTGGCGGAGTTGCAGCACTGCGCGAGCTTCTTCTTTGGTGCTAATGCCATGCAAACTGCCGACCCCGAAGTCTGGGGCGCGCACTTGGCGAAAGTTTTCCCCGTGGCTAGTGATGCTTCCGTCTTTTCGCGAGTGCTTGGCGAGTTGCTAGAGAGTTATCTCTGTTTTGCGGATTATGTACGAGCCATGCCCGAAAACACCTGGGAAAAAAAGGCATTACTCACTAAAGCGATGAAGTTTGCCCATGGCCGCCAACAACAAGGCGATGTGCTTTTTCCCGAAAGCATCTCCACCGTGAATTTTGGCAACGCCCTGCTTTACTTAGAAAACCAGAAGATCGTCGCTATCGAGAAAGACGGGGACAAAACGCGTGTAAAGCGCATCGCCGAAGGCCCAGCGCTCGATGCGTTGGTTACGCAGCTAGGTGACTACCGAGACCTCATTCAAGAACGCGAAGAAACGTACCGCGGTTTATAAGTGTTTCACTGTCGTTGAATAAACTCGGAAGAACTCGGTCAGAGCAGGATCATCGTCAAAGTAAGTCGTTTGTTCGAACACATCTTCGACATCGCTAAAGTCTTTTCCCTTCAAGGCTTGGTATTTAGCTAAACGTTCTTTGAACCAGCGCTGTAGAAAGGCCCACTCCGTGGGCGTTCTGACTTCCATTGTCGCAAGAATTCCAGGACAGCTCTGTATTAGATCCACTGTTTGCAGAGTTATGTCTAAGGCTTCCACAGCGAGTTTAGAGCCCTTGGGAGTAATGGTTCCTCCTTTGAAATCTATCTCACCAGCGGCTTCACTTAATCGACGGTTAATAGCGCTGTTGGCCTCACGAACCTTGGTGGCAAGTTCAAGATTTGTAAGGGTGGGCGGGGCCGCTGAAGCGGCGGAAACAGAGAGGTTGAAAGCCACCAAAGAGCATAAAAGAGTTTTCATGCTCCCGATGAACCATGCTCTTAATGGCGCGGCAAGGGATTTTAGTCGTTTGTACAAAAAACTGTTATGCCGCGTCGTCTTGCTTCTTTGCGGGCGGAGGTGGAGGCGGCGTGGGCGCCGTCTTCTTCTGGAACATTTCCTTCGGGAACGGGAGGTGGTTGACCTCGATTTCCCGCATGAATGAAGGAAGATTTCCCGTGGGGTTTAGCGCGCCGAGGATTTTTCCGTCGGGAGTGCGGCCCGTTTGTTCGTAGGTGTAGATATCGTTGATCTGGTAATTGCCCTGCAGATCCATCCCCAAACCTTCAGAGATATACGTCACCTTACGCGAACCATCCGCAATGCGCGAAAGCTGGATCACGATATTGATCGCGGCTGCGACTTGGGCGCGGATGGCCTGAACGGGCACATTCGCATCCGTCATCATCGCCAAGGTCTCCAAGCGCGTGAGACATTCTTTCGGGTTGTTCGAGTGGACCGTGCCCATCGAACCGGAATGACCGGTGTTCATAGAGCTAATGAGATCCAAAGCTTCGCCGCTTCGCACTTCGCCGACAATCACGCGGTCGGGACGCAAACGCAGAGACGATTTAACCAGATCTTTTAAGCCGATTTCGCCTTTACCGAATTCGTCGGCGGGGCGGGCTTCCATGAAAACCACATGGTTATTGTGGATTTTTAATTCCGCAGAATCTTCGAGCACCAAGATGCGCTGATCGGGTTGGCAACGGCTGGCTAAAATGCCCAGCAATGTTGTTTTCCCGGATCCCGTTCCGCCAGAGACGATGATGTTCTTCTTCAAGTAAAGACAGACATCGAGAAAGCGCGCCGCCTCAGGAGTGAGTGCGCCCTTCGCGATGAGATCTTTCAACTGCAATTTCGTTTTAGAAAACTTACGAATGGCAACGGTCGTCCCATTGCGTGCAATCGGTGGAACAACGGCATGGATACGCGAACCATCGGGCAAGCGGGCATCGAGAAACGGGCGTTCTTCGTCGATGGGACGGCCGACGAATTGAGCGATGTTGCGGACGGCCGCCATCAAGGCGTTGGAGTCTTCGAACTTTGCATCAGTCTTCGTCACGAAGCCCGCACGCTCAATGAAGATCGTGTCAGGGCCATTAATCATGATCTCGCTGACGCTATCGTCCTTAAGGTATTCTAAAACCGGCTTAAGGAAGACCTGTACCGACGTATCAAAGACAGACATGTTTACTCCACCACAATCTCGCCACGGGCTCCGCCCAAGGCATCGTGGAAACGGTAATGGCCACGCACGGGTTCAAACGAAACCACAGTGACGCGCTCGATGTTTACTTCGCGGTTGATTTCCAAAGCGCTAGCGCCTTCCGTTCGGCCGCCAGAAGCAATCCAGCGCTGCACGGAAATGGGCTCGATTACCAACGCCGTCGGTTTGCGGTTTACCGTGGCGAACACCAAAGTAGCGGGCGCGCCAGCACGTAAAACCACCCGGGACGGGTAGAAGCGGTCTTGGTAAAGCACGACCGCAAT
>JAIEOG010000082.1 GCA_019750655.1 bacterium | reverse complement strand
TCGTATTCCTGATTGGCGGCGTTCGTAAAAGTGAGTCGGCCCGCGCTGCTGTCATTGATGGGAAAAGACAAAGTGCCTGCGGGTTGGTTCTCCGCGACGGTTTTGTAGTTCGCGAGGAAGATGCGCGCGTACCCGCCTTTGGAGTTTGGATCGCCAATGTCGATGGCGAGGTTTGAGGCAGTCGCCTTTGTGTCGCCTTCAAAGCCGCAAGCCACATGGTTGATGGCGAGGCCCTGATCATCGACTTTGAGTTCGGCTTTCGCGAATCCCGAAACCGGGAAAAATGCCAAGGAAAGTGCTAGGAAAATCTGGTACTTACCCACGTCCGCTAACCCCCTGCAAAACGCTAGTGAAGCCGCATTTTAAAGAAAATGATGCGCGGAGTCAATGGTTTATGGAAGAGGCTGGCTACACCCTGAACACAGGGGGTGCCGTTTTACGGCTTTTAAGTAGACCGACAGTTTACGCTGCGGGATTTTCCGCGCCCTCTGCTGGTATGCGCGTTGCTTTGTACGCACCCGGGGTGGAGTGAAAGGGCAATCGTGCGTCTGCGTGTTTTCATTGCTTTGTGCCTGCTGTCCCAGCTCGTGCTGGGACCGGCCGTCGTGTATGGCCAGGATCCACGCATGCCTGCGCCAGCCACTCCCACGCCAGCCATTGATTTGACCAACCGCGGACAGGTGGATCTTTTCGAAGCGACGGTCCAACGCATGATCGAGATCGCTCAGAACCCGATGTCGAACAGTTCCCTTTACGCGATGACCGGTGCGCTATCGGCTTTATTCCTCTTTGAAACGCTCAAGAATCTCATGCCGCACGAACTCGTGAAACGCTACCTCCAGAAGCGCGAGTTTCAGGTCGCATATGAAAAATTGAAAGCGGACTACCAGCTTTACCGTGCGCGCTATAAAGACTATCGGGAAAAAATCAAAGAACTACGGGCCGAGCGCGTCGCACTTCAAGCCAAGCTAAAGGAAGTGGATGATGACGATGCGGCCGTGGAAGATACGCGCCGGCTGATTTCTGAGAATGAATCCTCCATGCAGCGGATTAAGGAACTAGCTCCTATCGTGGTTGTGGAAGACTCTATCGCGCGCATGGGTGAGCTTCTCGAAGTGAACCAGTTCTTAGGAACGGGGCTAGAGAATCTGGTTGCGGAATATGCAAAGGGCCTCCCGACAGAAAAGCAGGAGCCTTTCTTAGCCGAAGCGCACAAGGCGCGCCGTCGCTGGATGGCTACGAATCGACCGGATTACCTTGGCGAGTGGCTACTGGGTGCGGGCTCCGACTTTGCGAAGGCGCCTATTGCCGCGGAGTGGATTTCTACCCTGAAGTCGACCTCCGATGAGATGGCCGTGGAAGCGCAGAAAGTCGTTTCGGCATTTAATGCCACAGTGGATCAGCACAACGATGGGCTTTCCATCACCAAACACTTGCCTCATCTAACCCCTGCTAAGAGCGCTCACGGTGTCGATGGAGATCATTTCGTTCTCACACCTAACGATCCTGCGGCTAAGGAGATGGAAATTTCTCGTGGGCAGGTACTAAGCCGGTTTGAGACCGCCTGCGACGCGCATTTGGCCCGGTTGGACAATGCTCAATGGCGAGCCGGCTGGCGCCAGGGTTGGATGAATAACTACGCCATGCAGATTTATTCGATGGCGGGTTTGACGGTAGCGGGCACGGGTCTCTTGGCGGTCCATAGGAGCTATGAGAACCGCTACAAGAAACCTTTCGCGGAGTTGAAGCAAGATGCGACCATCCAGGTGAAAGTAGCTGAGAACGCGCTCGTGGATATCGCCGGGCAGTTTGAATTCGATCAGAAGAACGGCAAACAGCTTTCTCCTTTCTTGGGGATGATCTCGGACCATTTGGCGCAAGACGCCCCGCAGATAGCGGCCGCGCTGCATAGCCACTTAGATTTTACCGACCGGCAGACAAAAGAAGTAACGGACAGCCTACATGCCGTGGCCAACAACCCTGAGTTCAAGGCACTGGTTGAAAAAAGCGTCTACGATGCGACTTTGAAGGTCTACCAAGACTTGCGCGCGACTTCCTTGGATCGCGACGTCTTGGCGAAGATCTACGCTACCGACGAAGCCGTGCGAAAGGCAGATCTTGAGCCAGCCCTGACGGCGATTTTCAGCGACGCTATCCGCCGTATTTACGCTACAGTGAAAGTGAAGAAGCTGCCTATCGAAAGCCTGGAAAAAGACACGGTACAGCCTCTCGTGGCGGCGACGATGGAGAAGTTAAAGAACTACGTCGCGACTCTGTCTAAGAGTAAGGCGACTGCTACGGCTCCGGGCACGCAGAATGGCGGGCCGTCTGCTGCACTGCCGACTAAAACGCAGCCCCAAGCTTACAATCCGCCGGATATTTCCCCTAAGGTGAACGATGTTTTTGAATTGCCGGGCGATCCGCTAAAGGCTTTGTCGAAGATTTAAGGGCGGATGCGGTACATCATGCGCGGGAAGGCAGCCGCTTCGCGCAAGTGCTCTAGGCCGCAGATCCACGAGATTGTGCGCTCTAGCCCCAGGCCAAAACCCGCATGCGGCACACTGCCGTACTTACGTAGGTCTAGGTACCAATCGAAGTCTTGTTCCCGCAGCCCATGAGCGGCGATGCGTTGGCGTAGAACCTCGAGGTCTTCTTCACGCTGGCCGCCGCCAATGATCTCGCCATAGCCCTCAGGGGCGATGCAATCCACGCCGAGGGCGACTTCTGGATTGGTCGGATCGTGCTTCATGTAGAAAGCTTTGATCTTCGACGGGAAGCGGTGGATGAAAACCGGCTTGTCGAAGTCTTCGCCGATAGCCGTTTCTTCAGGTGCACCGAAGTCGCCACCCCATTCGAAAGGGATGTTTTTCTTTTTCAGGATTTCCACGGCATCCGTGTAACTGATGCGGGGGAAGGGAGCTTTGACGTTCTGCAGGCGCGTGGTGTCGCGGCCGAGAGTTGCAAATTCTTTTTCGCAGGTCTTGAGCACGTACTGGACGGTGTATTCCAAGAAGCGTTCCGCCAGGACCATGTTCGAATCCAGGTCGGCAAAGGCGACTTCGGGTTCGATCATCCAGAATTCGGTGAGGTGGCGGCGCGTTTTACTCTTTTCCGCGCGGAATGTCGGGCCGAAGCAATAGACCTTCCCGAAGGCCATCGCCGACGCTTCGCTATAAAGCTGGCCGCTCTGCGAGAGATAGGCCTTATCGCCAAAGTATTCCGTTTCAAAAAGTGTCGTGGTGCCTTCGCATGCTGAGGGCGTGAAGATGGGTGTATCGACCAAAACGAAGCCATCTTGATCGAAGAAATCGCGCACGGCTTTTACAAAACGGTCACGGATGCGCAAAACCGCATGAGGTTTTTGGCTGCGCAGCCAAAGGTGGCGGTTCGAAAGCAGGAAATCCGGGCCGTGCTCTTTGGGGCCGATGGGGAAGTCTTGCGCGATTTGGAGGATCTCGAGGCTATCGCCTTCGAGCTCATAGCCCCCCTTCGAGCGAGTGTCTTCTTTCACGAGTCCCGTGAGCGTGATCGAGGTTTCTTGCGTGAGTTTCCCCAGGCCTTCCCAAACCGCTTCCGGTACATTGGATTTCACATAAACGACCTGCACGAAGCCGCTGCCATCGCGCATTTGCAGAAACGCGATTTTGCCGGAGCTGCGTTTGCCGTGTACCCAGCCCTTAAGCTGGACCTTAGTGCCGACGTGCTTGGAAAGCTCGGAAATGCGCGCGTCTACCATCGAAAACCTTTAGACCGAAGCTACCCGGCGGGGCGCTTGCTTTTTGCCCATCCACTTCTCGACGTAAATCGTGAGCGGAGCGGCGATGTAATAAGTGGAATAAGTTCCCACGAAAATACCAATCAGCATCGTTTCAGCGAAATCCTGAATGGGGCCCGAGCAGAAGACAGCGATTGGCACCACCGATAGGAAGGTCACGCCGGAAGTAATGACCGTGCGCGAGAGGGTCAGGTTGATGGCTTTGTTGATCGTTTGGGCCAGGTCGCTATTATCGCCCAGCTTAATGAGCTCACGGACACGGTCGTAAATCACGATCGTATCGTTCACGCCGTAACCTGCGATGGTCAAGAGTGCTGCGATAGCTGTGATATCGAACTCGCGGCCGGTGAAAACGTAATACCCAGCAGCCACCGTCATATCGTGGACCAAAGCAACCGTTGCGCCCGGAGCGAAACGGAAGTCGAAGCGCAGCCAGATGTAAACCATGATCAAGATGATCGTGTAGATCATGGAGCGGATCGCGGAGAGCTTAAGCTCACTACCGACCTTCGGGCCGACGATATCGGCTTGCGTGATGCTGGCTTTGTCGGGGCCGACCTTATTAAGCAGCAGAACAGGCAAAGAGCCTTCGCCTTCCTTCGTCGCTTGGCGAGCGGTGATGAGGTATTCCTGGTCCGTCTTGTCCATGGCCACGACGGAGGCGCCTTCGTCTCCGAGAGCATCTACCGTTTTACGCACTTCATCAATCGGTGTCGGCTGTTTGTACTTGATCTGGACGACTGCACCGCCGGTGAAGTCGATGCCGAAGTTAAACCCTTTGGTGAACATCCCAAAGAGACTGGCTGCTACCGAAAGAGTCGAAATCGCGACGAAGAGTTTGAACTTTCCGACGAAATCGATGTTCAGGTTGTTAGGGATAAACTGAAAGAATTTCATCTTAGTGTTCCTAGATGCTCAGGGTTTTACGGTTACGGGCAACCACGAAGGCGTCAAACACCACGCGGGTGCAGAAAACCGCCGTATACATCGAACAGGTCAAACCAATCAGCGTCGTCACGGCGAAACCACGAATGGGGCCGTAACCGAAGCTTATCAGCACAAGGCTTGCGATAATCGTCGTTAAGTTACCGTCCAAGATCGCAGACCAAGAACGCGTGAACCCTTCGGCGATAGCCGAACTGACCGACTTTCCATGCAGGATTTCCTCACGCATATGCTCAAAGATAAGGACGTTCGCATCGACCGCCATACCGAGAGATAGCGTCAAGCCGGCCAAGCCGGGCAGTGTCAGCGTTCCCTCGAAGGCCGCCATCATCGCGAGCACGAAGAGTGCGTTGAGAATAAGCGCCCCGGTTGCTACCACACCGGAGAGCCGGTAGTAGAAGCTCAGGAACAAGAACACGGCCGCTAGACCCACGGCGAAGGACTGTGAACCTGCGCGGATAGCATCGGCACCGAGTGACGGGCCAATCACGCGCTCTTCCAAGAAGAGCAAGCGCGCAGGCAAAGCGCCTGACCGCAACACAAGGGCTGTGTCTTTGGCGTCTTCGTGGCGGTCCATCAACGACACACCAGGGAGCGAGCCCATTTCAATCTGCGCGCGGCCACCCGATATGCGCTGCTTGATGCGAGGAGCGGAGTGCACGTTATTGTCCAAAACGATTGCCATCAAACGGCCCACGTTATCGCCCGTTGCTTTATCAAAGCGCGTAGCGCCCGTCGGAGTGAGCTTGAAGTCCACTTTCGGGTCGTTCGTTTGCGGGTCGTAGGTGTTGTAGGCGTCTTCCAAGTCTTCGCCCGTGACCAAAGCATCCTTTGCGAGCAGGTAGGGCTGGTAGGTCACTTCACGTGTGTTCACGTTGGTGTGTTTTTGGAAGAGGATTTCGCTGCCTTTAGGAAGCTTGCTCTCTAAGAACTCATTGAGCTTGCGCACATAGAGCGACATGGGCTGGGACGGATCGGGCTTCGTTTTCGAAGCCTTTTCGTATTCAGCAACCCAGGCTTCTAGCTGCGAGAAAGGCACCTCGCCGGAGACGTCTGGACCTGCGCGCACGATCTGAAAAGAAAGTTTGGCGGTGCGCGAGATGATGTCGCGCAGACGGCCTGTGTCCTGCACCCCGGGGAACTGCACGAGGATTTTGTCCTCGCCTTGGCGCTGGATAATAGGCTCTGCGATCCCGAATTCGTCGATACGGTTGCGCAGCGTTTCTAAAGACTGTTCAATCGCTTGGGTGTGGACCTGTTCGACCTGAGTGGCGCTCATCATCAAGAGCGCGGTGTTTTTGGTCTGGGCACCAAAATCCACCATCGTGCCCATATCGCGGGTGATGACCTTATCGAGCTGTTTCCACTGGTCTTCGGTTTCGAAGTGGACTTCGACTTCGTTCTTCTTGGTCACTTCGGCCGTGATGCCCGAAATCTTCTCGTGCTCCGCAAGGTCGGTAATCTGCGTCTTGAGTTTCGCGGCGCCGTTGCGGGCGACTTCGTCAAAGTCGATACCGAGGACTAGGTGCAAGCCGCCTTGGAGATCTAAGCCGAGCTTCAAAGTCTGCGAAGGGAGCACGTGGTAGTACCACGGGTCATCTGCCTTCGGGGCTGCCGAGACTGTCTTGCCGAACCCGAACTTTAGTACGGACGGCATAAGCAGGTAGACGGCAAATACGATGCTGCTAACGACGGTGAAAATGCGCCAGTTGAGGCCCTTCATGGACTCCCCTTTGTCTTTTTAAGCTTTAGCTTCTTCCCGAAGACTTCCCGCACCCTCAGAGATCTGGGCACGCAAAAGTTTCAGGCAGACGCCTTCGTCAATTTCCAAGGTTACAAACTTTTCGCTCAAAGTCTTGATGGTCCCGATGATGCCACCGCTGGTGACGACCATATCGCCCTTTTTGAGCTCTTGAAGGAACTGCAAGTGCAGCTTCTGCTTCTTTTGCTGCGGGCGGATGACCAAGAAATAGAAGATCCCGAAGATCAGAACCAGAGGGATCATCTGGCTCCAAGGCGATGGCGCAGCTGTAGGCGCGGCTTCCGCAAGCGCGAGTGCGGGGGTCAGTACAACAATAGCCGAGAGCAGCTGGCTCATAGCGAGGCCTCCTTGGGGTTATCGCGATCTGGGTAAGCGGTACGTAACCGAGGGGCCCAGGTGCGGTAAAAATCCGGAAAGCGGCCTGCTTCTAAGGCGAGCCGAATGTCCGACATAAGCCGGTGATAGTAATAAAGGTTATGTAGTGTGGCAAGGCGGCACCCGAGGATTTCTTTG
>JAIEOG010000231.1 GCA_019750655.1 bacterium | reverse complement strand
GCTGGCCCAGATGGCGAGTGAGCGGGATTGCGATTTTATTTAGGGTGCAAGGTTAGTAACGGACTTTGTACTTATCTTCGAGCACGCGCACGAGGAGTTTTAATTCCTCGACTCGTTCTTCTAGTTCCTTGTTCCGGTGCTCGAGAATGCGAATGTGCTCTTCCTTCTGCACGAGCGCATACTCAAACGCATCACTGACCATCCCAACAGCTCTTTCCACAAAGGGGAGGACACGTTTGTCCTCCTCTTCAGGAGTCTCTTGCGCCGTTTGCTTCGGAGCCAGAGGAGCTAAGGGGCGGTTTTGCCAGCTATCCACGTCGAGAGACGCAGACGGTAAGGGACTAGGAGAGACGGGTTCGGCGTATCCTGCGTTGGGCGCTTCCACGGAATGCAAAGGCGCTTGGCGCAGTGATTGATCGGCCTGAGAACTATGCAAGATAAGGTATCTCCCTTTTTCGAGGCGATACTGGATTGAACCTGTTTTGATTTTCCTGCGGATAGTACTCAGACTGACTCCGGTTTTAACGGAGTACTCAATCAGAGGTAGCCAGGATCCGTTACTCTCATTGCACGTTTCGGGAACGTGCGGTGGCATGAGAGTCTCCTACTTTTAGTATATTCGCCCGGGTGCTAAAATAAAAGAACACCCTATGTTCAAGACCTTCCTGCGCTATGCCTCAGTGCTCTTTGGCGGGCTTCTGCTCGGCCAAGTTCCCGTCGGGCAAACCACCATTGGACGCGCTGCATGGCAGAGCACTCAGGATCTTGTGTCCTGGAGCGGCAAGCAAGCGACGTCGTTAGTGAAACAAGCGGGCTTGAATGACATCAGCTGGGATTGGGTACCGGGCAAAGAAGCGAAGAAAAAAGAAGTCGTCAAAGAAGTGAAGAAGCTCGAGACGCCCCGCCCCATCGATGCACACCCGAATGCTGCAGATCGCGATGCTATTCGCCAACTCTTAGAGGAATAAAACATGGCCCAATTTATCGAGCGCCGTAAGGAATACCGTCTACCCTTCGAAGACAAGATCGTCTTCACCGATGGGAAAACCTCCTATACAGGCTATGCGCTCAATATAAGCCGTGGCGGATTGTTCGTAACGAGCCTGGAACCGTTTCCGATTGAGACCAAGGGAACTATCGCCTTTTTCCTGCCCGACCAGGAACGTAGCCTCTGTTTCAAGGCCAAGGTCGTGCACATCGTTTTCGACCGGCAGCGCTGCGAAGTGGAAAACGGGATGGGTTTTATGTTCCTAGATCTTACGCAGGAACAACGCGATCTATTGGATAACCACATCCGCCTCGATCAGCAGTACTACCTCGACCTCAAACAAATCCTCGCTGCGGAACAGCCGAACCCACAGGAAATCGCCCTGCGCCTGAAGCGCCTCACTAGCCTTCATAAACAGGATCTTTTGGGACTGCGCTACCGCGTGAACCGCATCTGCACCCTGTTTGAAACCCCTGCCGGAGAAGCTCCCCGCGCCGGCCAGAAACTCACGGCCTAAAAACCCAGGCTCAAATCCCTGTCCACCACTTTGACAGCTGGCAAGGATATCCGAGCTCGCACGAGCAGCCCTAAACCCCTGATTTACAGAGCTTTCCAAACCCCACCTGCCTAAGACCTACAGAGTACGCAGAGGTGTTGAAACTCTATTCAACGCTGTCTGGCGCCTTGCCAGCCTTAAAACCCCACTGGCGCACCCTTTGCAACCTTGAGGGGTAGCACCCGAGTCTATTCTGCGTCCACAAGACGCATTGGAGAGTTAAACGCCTTTTGGGGTTAGTTATGAAGAGCACGAACATGAAAAAATGGTGGATGATCGCTGCGGTGTTTGCCTTAGCGCTCTCGCTAACGAGCTGCTCTCGCCGGGGTTCTTCCTCGAACTACGGTTTGAACTACTGCGACGGCACGATGGGCCAGTTCGACGTTTATACCGTCGCTGTTCCGAACCAACCGGGCACTTATAAAGTGGTCGTGGATCCCATCTCTTTGAGCGCTGCAGGCGATGTGGTTTCTATCACGGTCGTTAACCAAACTTCGTTGGCCTACAAAGAACTGGTCCAGCAAGTGGTGGTTTACGTGAACCAACGTATTACCGCTGGTTACATCAGCGAAGCCGAGCTTCAGAATTACAACTTGATTGCCATCACGACCTATATGCCTGGCGTCGACTTCCTCGGGGCACAGCCCGCGAAAGATGCGATTTGCGGATTGCCTCTCTTAGGCGACGGTCGCTAAACTTTTTCCCGCTGCGTGCCCCGGCGAAAGCCGACCTGCGCGCGGCGGTCTAATACCAAATCTACCGCTGCATGCACCGGCACCCCCGTGGGGCATTCCACTGTGCAGGCATTGCATTCACTACAAGCCAACCACTCTTCCAAAAACACTTCTGAGTCATGGCTATGCCGTGCGAAAACCGAGAGCAGCATCTTAGGTTCAAAAGAGGCGGGAGCTGTCCCAGCTTGAACGGCCGTGCAAGTCGGCGTGCAGAGAGAACAGACCTGGCATTTTTCTAAATCGGTGGATTGCAGGCGCTCTTGCTCTGAAACCGCTACAACCTGGTCAGCCTTGTAGCGCGCCAAGAATGCTTCAACGCCTCTTTGCCTGCGCCAGAAGAAAACCGCACGGTGCACACCTCGCCAAGTACGATCCGCTGCAAGGTAGAGATGAATGCTAAGCAATCGCAAAGCCACAACGCCTCCCTGCATAAGCAAACCATCCAAGCCCAATCTGGTGTTCGGCGTACTGAACGCCCCCGATCACGGAACCACAGGCTCGCAGGTTTTGAAAAACCGCCTTACCGTCTTCCGCTAGCGGGCGACACTGGGCATCGGTGCGCACCCCCTGCGCTTTGGAAAACAAGGGCACTCCGAAAAGCGGCTCTTCGGCTCTTTGGTAACCGTGAGCTAAACCACCAGAGAAAAAGCGCCCACCAGCAAAAACATATTCTTGCGCTCTAAAAGTTTCCCAAGTCTGCACGCCAGGCCGCAGAACCGACACCTCACGAATGGCATCTCCCGACGTCTGGGCTTTGACCTGCAAAACCTCATGGACTGGAATGTTTCGGTTTTTCATGCCCGTGCGAAGAGCCCGGTGCAAGCGGTGACCAGGCGCAATCTCGGTGCTGGCGAGTGCCTCACACAGTGGCGTCGGCACGGAGGCCCGCACTTTCTCAAAGGCTGCTTCTGACGGAAACAAGGGAGGCAGAATCAAACCATCGGCTGCATCCGAAAGTTTTGCGAGTGCTTGTGCCAACCGCTCGAGCTGCTCTGGCCGGGAGGCTAAATCTGCGTACACGCGCGCTAGAGGGATATCCGCACCCGATTCTTCCCACGGAAGATCCAAGGCGTGGAACTCCGTCTTTAGCCCACGCTTCCGAGCTTCTGCATTCCACTGACGGCTGAGGAGATCCGCCCGGTAACGCCAACGGCGAGAGGCGACAACTCCGATTTTCTTAGCACTCGCGAGCGGCACGCCCTGTTGGCAGGCCTGAAGGGCAAAGACGTAGCGGAAATAGCCAGAAGTGCATGGCACCAGTGCAGGAGCCTCCCAACGGGACGCCATGGGGAGCTCAGGGTGCAGCGCCGCGAATGCGGCCGCAATGGATTCGCTCCACTCGTCCCAGGCCGGAAGCTCCTGCCCTGCAACCAGCAAGTCTTTGTAGACCTGCTTCCAATGGCGCGTTTCTAAATGCCCGGGAAGGGAAAGCTCTGGATTCTCGACGGGGCCGAAATCCCAGGCGCCCGAACTCACCGCAGAGGCGCCTGGCCCCTTTGCGATAACCACAACACTCTTGCCGCGTTCCTGAAGAGCAAATGCCGCACCGGCACCCGCAACACCACCGCCGATGACGAGTGCATCACACTGTACTTCAGGCATGGGGTTTACCTCCGAAGCCACGCAAGTATTCGGCGTATTCCTCTTGCTTGCGCTGGGCACCCCAAGAAAGCTCTTTGGGGAACTGGCATGGATTGCGCTCCAGCTCTTCGGCCACGCGCTCCCCATTCCAGCTTAGCTGCGAACCGAGAAAGCAGGCGCCTGCGAAATGGCAACGCGCTCCCCGACAACTACCTTCGCCCAAGCGCGTGCGTCGCTTGAGATCTGCGAGTGAGGTAACCCACTCTTTTCGGATGGTGTATTCGGCTTCCGCAGCTACAACGTTTTCGCACTCACACAAAGTTTGCGCGAGTTCGGGCTGCCGAGCCGCTGCATCCAAAATCGAAGCTGCCTTATGCCCATGACGGCGAATGAGCTGCGCGACCAACACGGGATCGCGCCCACTGCGCTCGGCTTCTTCTCGCCACGGGATCTCCGGAGTGCAACCGGGCAGTCCTTCCAAGTGCGTACGGCAACGCTCTTTCTGGCGGAGCTGCTTGCAAACGAGGTTGGTGACTTGCTCAGCGAGGCGCCGTGCACGAGTCAATCCGCCACCGACCAGCGTGTAGAGTCCTTCGATGCCTTCTTTACCATGGTCAAAAACCGCCTGCCTTTGCCCTTCTGCTCCGGCAGTGGCGACAACACGGCAATGCACACCTGTGACCATCGAGGTAAAGCGGTGGCTCTCAATGGCAGGGAAATAGCGCTTCACCGCTTCCAGAGTGCGCGCGAGTTCTTCCGATCCCACGCGCGCGTCTTCTGGTTTCCCACTTAAAGGAACTTCGGAAGCTCCAATTAGCGTCATTCCGCCGCGGGGAAACACGTAAAGAGGGTCAATCCTGCGCGGCACAGGAATCGCTAGCGCAACATCCGTGAGACGGCGCTCCAGAAAAAAATAACTGCGTTGGTAATAACGAAACTCTACGGAACGCTTCGGCACAAACCCCGGGCCCCACGGGCCTGCTGCATTCACCACAGCACGCGAGCGCACAAGCAAAGGTACGTCGGATAACCCGCTCACACGAACTCCCACCGGCTTGCCCGATTGCACTTCGACTTTTTCCACCACGGCAGGTTTGAGCAACGTCGCGCCGGCGGCAGCCGCGCTGCGCGCGATAGCGAGCGCCAATCGCGCGGGGTCGGCCGACCATTCGTCCATGCTAATAGCGCCCCAGCACTCGTCCGTAAGTCCCGGATCGAGCGTGCGCAAGTCTTTCCCTGTGAGCCGCACATGCGGGAGCCCCGCTTTCGCGACGGCATAGTGATCATAGAGATCGGCTAGAGCTTCTAAGCGATCGAGATCTTGCTTAGGCTCACTCTTATGGACCGGGTAGAGAATCGGCACACGCGTGAGCAGGTTCGGTGCAATCCTCTGCAGCACATTGATTTCTTCACAAGCGATGCGTGTGGTTTCAGGATCGGTAGAGAGCCAGTGCGGTTCGCCGGAAAGAATACCAGGCCCTGCACCCGTGGTCCCAGCGCCAAAGTCCTCGCGCTCAAACAGCACCACCGAGAGCCGGCGCATCGCACAGTCGCGCGCGACGCTTAGGCCTAAAATGCCTCCCCCGATAATGGCGACATCGTAGACCCTGTCGGTGAGTGCCTGCATTTGAATCTACACTACGGGCTTCGGCGCGAGCCGAATGCCGAGTTCCTCCAGCTGTTTGGCATCAACCGGTGAAGGCGCTTCACTCATCAGGCAGCTCGCCTTCTGCGTTTTGGGGAATGCGATCACATCGCGGATGGCGTCGAGCCCTGCGAGTAACATCGTGAGGCGATCCACCCCGAAGGCTATTCCGCCATGGGGGGGCGTCCCGAATTGCAGCGCCTTCAAGAAAAAGCCGAACTTCTGTTGTGCTTCTTCTTGCGAAAGCCCGAGCAACTCAAACATGCGCGCTTGGACTTGGGAATCGTAGATTCTTAAAGAACCGCCGCCGATTTCCACACCATTCCAAACTAAGTCGTAGGCGTCTGCACGGATCGTGCGTTGTTCGTCTATAGACTTTGACCCCAAGAATTTCGGCAAGTCGTCGGACGTGGGGCGCGTGAACGGGTGGTGCGCAGCATACAAGCGCTTGTCTTCGTCGTTGTATTCGAACAGCGGGAAATCCGTGATCCAGACAAACTTGTCGTTCTTAAGATCCGTATATCCAAGCTTGCGGCCGTACTCGTCGCGCAACCAAGAGAGTGCATTGTTGACGATCTTCGGACTAGCGCAAACCAAGAAAACCATCTTGGGTCCCGTGAACGGGAGCTTGCTTTCGATTTCCGCCTTTAAGGCATCATCGAAGAACTTCGCCTGAGGTGCTTGCCAGTCGCCGGGCGCCTTGATGCGAATCCAAGATAAGCCCTTGGCTCCGAACGGCGCGACCTTCTTCACCAAGCCATCAAGCTCGGTGCGGGAGAGCGGCTCTTTTTCTTCGAAGCAGAGGGCTTTCAAGATGCCACCCGCCTCCAAGACCGTTTTAAAAACCTGGAATGTCGACTTCTTGCCCTGCTCTGTCAGATCCACGAGCGTCAGCGGGTTGCGCAAGTCTGGCTTGTCGCAGCCATACTTATCCATCGCGACGGGATAAGGCATGCGCTCGAAAGGCGTCGCAATGTCTTTGCCCAGGACTTCCTTCAACACGCGCTTCATCAAGCGTTCGTGAATATCGTAAATGTCTTCTACGCCAATGAACGAAGCTTCCACATCGATCTGCGTAAACTCGGGCTGGCGATCCGCGCGCAAGTCTTCATCTCGGAAACAACGCGCGATTTGCACGTAGCGCTCCAAACCTCCGATCATGCAGAGCTGTTTTAGCGTCTGCGGTGATTGTGGCAAAGCATAGAACTGGCCGGGGTGCACACGGCTTGGCACGAGGTAATCGCGCGCCCCTTCGGGTGTGCTTTTGTAGAGAATGGGCGTTTCGATTTCCCAGAAGCCTTCGTTGTAATAAAACTCGCGTGCGACCCGCAGCAGATCGTGGCGGATGCGCAAAGCCTTTTGCAGTTTCGGAGTGCGCAGATCGAGGTAACGGTAGCTCAAGCGCAGCGTCTCTTCCACTTCACCGGCCGAGGGAGAATCCTCATGCAGCTGGTAGGGCAAGGCTTGCGCACGGCTCAAG
>JAIEOG010000084.1 GCA_019750655.1 bacterium | reverse complement strand
ACCCACCACCATGCCCCGAGTGACGTAACAGCCCACCACGTGAAAAGCAGCACAATCAACCCGAGTGCCGCTCCCAACGCCAGGCCCTTCACCTGATCGAGCAACCAAGAACGCGGCGTCTGCCGAGAAACGCCGAAGCGCCGTTCGACGCGGTAATGCGCGATTGAAAACCCGAAAGAGCAAAGCCCCCACAGGCCCGTGATCACGCCAAAGTAAGCAATATAGAGAGCGAATCCGGAAAAGTGGCGGCTCAGATCTGTTTCCAAGCCATTGAAGAAGTGCGCGCGGAATCCCAAAGCTAAAAGGCCAAGCCCCAGCGCAAGACGCAACTGCCCCAGGACGCGGTGTTCGCGCACGTAGGGCATGACAGAAGCGTCGTGATCTTTCCAGGCCTGGGGGATTTCGTGAACTGCCATTATCCCTTAGACAAAAGATTGAGCGCCGAACCCGCCTTGAACCACGCGATCTGATCGGCGGTCATGGAGTGGTTCAACGGGATGCGGTCTTCCTTGCCATCGGCATGGGTGAGCACCGCTTCCAGGGGCTGTTTGGGTGCGAGCTTCGACAGGCCAACGATGCTGACTTTGTCGGTCGCTTGCACTTTGTCGTAATCCGCTGGGTTCTTAAACGTCAGCGGCAAGACGCCTTGTTTTTTCAAGTTCGTCTCGTGGATACGCGCAAAGCTTTTCACGATAACGGCTGCGGCACCGAGATACCGCGGAGACATCGCTGCGTGTTCGCGGCTGCTGCCTTCGCCGTAGTTCTCATCGCCTACCACCACCCAGCGCAAGCCCTTGGCTTTATAGTCGCGTGCCACGGCTGGCGTAGACTGGCTCTTATCGCCCGTGAGCTGGTTCAAGGTCTTTCCCGCTTCCCCGTTGTAAGCGTTGATAGCGCCCGTGAACATATTGTCGCTGATGTTGTTCAGGTGGCCGCGGAACTTCAGCCACGGACCGGCCGGAGAAATATGGTCAGTCGTGCATTTGCCCTTAGCTTTGAGCAACAACGGAATTTTCGTGAAGTCTTTGCCGTCCCAAGCCGCGAACGGCGATAGCAGCTGCAAGCGCTTGCTGTCGGGCGAAACCTTCACGTCCGTGTTGGAACCATCCGCGGGAGGCGGTAGGTAGCCTTCTTCCGCCACGATGAAACCCTGAGGCGGAATGTCCGCTGCAGCTTTAGGCGCTTGGAGTTTGAATTTCTTACCGTCGGCGCCGGTCAATTCTTCGGCGAGCGGGTTGAAGCTCAAACGACCGCCCAAGGCGATGGCGATCACCGTCTCGGGACTGCCGATGAATGAAAGCGTCTGCGGGTTGCCGTCATTACGAGCCGGGAAGTTGCGGTTGAACGAGCTCAAAATCGAGTTCGTTTCGCCCGGAGTGATGTCCAAGCGCTTCCACTGGCCGATGCAAGGGCCGCAAGCATTGGCGAGCACCGTACCGCCGATTTTTTCCAGAGACTTCAACTGGCCATCGCGTTGGATGGTTTTGTAGATCTGGTCTGAACCCGGGGTCACCAGGAACGGCACCGGAATCTTCACACCGTGAGCCGCGGCTTGTTCAGCCAAGTCGGCCGCCCGCGAGATGTCTTCGTATGAAGAGTTGGTGCAGCTGCCAATGAGGGCTGCCGAAAGCTTATCGGGCCAGCCATTTTTCTTGGCGTCTGCCCCCAATTCCGACATCGACCGAATAACGTCCGGCGAATGGGGACCTACCACCTGGGGTTCTAGGGTGGAGAGGTCGATTTCGATGACCTGGTCGTAGTATTTCTCGGGATTTTTTTCGACGTCTTCGTCTGCAACGAGCAAGTCGAGATTCTTTTGCGCAAGATCGGCCAGCGCCGCGCGCCGCGTAGCGCGCAGATACTTGTCCATGCCGGCATCAAATGGGAAGACCGACGTCGTCGCTCCCAGTTCCGCACCCATATTGGTGATCGTGGCTTTACCGGTGCAGCTAATGGTGCGAGCGCCCGGGCCGAAATATTCGATGATGCGGTTCGTGCCGCCCTTCACCGTGAGAATGCCGCAAAGTTTACAAATGACGTCTTTGGGCGAGGTCCAGCCGCTCATTTTACCCGTGAGCTTAACGCCAACAAGTTTGGGGTATTTCACTTCCCATGGCAGCCCGGCCATAACGTCCACGGCATCTGCGCCGCCGACACCGACAGCCAACATTCCCAATCCACCCGCATTGGGCGTGTGGGAATCCGTCCCAATCATCAACGCGCCTGGGAAAGCGTAGTTCTCCAAAACGACTTGATGAATAATCCCGGCGCCTGGCTTCCAGAACCCGATCCCTGCCTTAGCAGAGGCATCGCGGAGGAAGTCATAAACTTCCCGGTTCTCGTCCAAAGCCGTTTTCATATCGCTTACCGCCCCCGATTGGGCGCGGATCAAATGGTCGCAATGCACCGTCGTCGGAGCCGCGGTCTGTTTGCGGCCGGAGCTAAGGTACTGCAACAACGCCATCTGGGCGGTGGCGTCCTGCATCGCTACCCGGTCGGGGTGCAACGCAAGAATGCTCTCCCCGGCTGAAAGTTCTTGCTGCTCAGGGCTGTCCAGGTGGCCAAAGAGAATTTTCTCTGCCAGGGTCAGCTTCCGGTTAAGCCGTTTGGAAGTCCGGGCGATGCGATCGCGCATCTTTGCATAGACTTCGGTTACCATTTCGGGGGTTGTTTCAATCGTGCGAGACTTTGCCATGGCGGAATTATAGCGCGAGCTTGCCGGGGCTGTCAGCAACGACTATCCTCATCGGAGTCAACTTTTTGAAAGACGGCATGGCAAACTTCAAAAGCTGGATTACTTCGTCCGTAGGCAAGAAACAAATCGTAGGGCTCACCGGTTTTGGTATCGCCCTCTTCGCGCTAATGCACATGGCAGGCAACCTGATCATGTTCATAAGCCCCAAGCTTTACAATATTTACGGTCACCAAACGACCCACATGCCGCTCTTCCCGCTCCTGGAGCTGCTCTTGCTGGTCGCGTTCTTAACGCACATCGGGTTTACGCTCTGGCTGGTACGCGATAACAAGCGCGCCCGCCCCGTCGGCAATGTTTCCACGGGCAAGTGGCCCAAGTCGGCGAGTTTTGCAGTGCGTACCATCGCGCTTTCGGGGCTTTTGCTCCTGGTGTTTTTGGTGCTGCACGTCATTACATTCAAGTACGGGACCTACTACTCCATCTCTTATGACGGCGTAGAAGTGCGGGATCTCTACCGCTTGCTCGTCGAGAAATTCCAATCGCCCACGTATGTGGCTTGGTACTCACTGTGCCTTGTGATCTTGGGCCTGCACCTAAGCCACGGCATCGCTTCCATCTGCCAATCTTTGGGGATTACGGGCGTGCGCAATCCGACATTGCGCAAAGTCAGCTGGGCTTTGGCGATTCTGATTGCGGGCGGTTTCTTCATCCAGCCGTTCTGGATCATGTGCCAAGGCGGGGGGCTATAAGATGGCGGACACTAATACATCTTCCGGCGGTTTTATGGATTCCCGGATCCCGGCTGGGGATCTCCAGGGCAAGTGGACACGCTGCAAGTTTGAAAACAAACTCGTCGCTCCAGCCAACCGCAAAAAGTTTACTGTCATCGTCGTGGGCTCTGGCTTAGCCGGCGCTTCTGCCGCCGCAACACTCGCGGAACAGGGCTATAAAGTGAAGGTCTTTACCTACCACGACAGCCCCCGCCGCGCGCACTCCATCGCCGCCCAGGGTGGGATCAACGCCGCAAAGAATTACCAAAACGACGGTGATTCCGTTTACCGGCTTTTCTACGACACCATCAAAGGCGGCGACTTCCGCGCCCGCGAAGCGAACGTCTACCGCTTAGCCGAAGTGTCGGCGAGCATCATCGACCAGTGTGTCGCCCAAGGCGTGCCCTTCGCACGCGAATACGGTGGCACGCTAACGAACCGCTCTTTCGGCGGCGCCCAAGTTTCGCGTACTTTCTACGCTCGCGGCCAAACGGGCCAGCAGCTTTTGCTCGGTGCCTATAGCGCTTTGATGCGCCAGTACGGCCTGAAACACTTGGAGCTCCACGCCCGCGAAGAGATGCTCGATCTCGTCGTGGTCGATGGCAAAGCCCGTGGGATTGTTACGCGCAACCTGAAAACAGGCGCCCTGCAAACCCACACCGCCGATGCCGTCGTTTTGGCCACGGGCGGCTATGGAAACATCTTCTACCTTTCGACGAACGCAAAGAAATCCAACGCCACAGCGGCTTGGCGCGCTTACAAGCGCGGCGCCCTCATGGCGAATCCTTGCTTCACGCAGATCCACCCGACGTGCATCCCCGTTACGGGCGATCACCAGTCGAAACTCACTTTGATGTCCGAATCGCTCCGCAACGACGGCCGCGTGTGGGTTCCGAAGGCGAAAGGCGATAAGCGCCCGCCTTCCCAGATCCCCGTCGACGAACGCGATTATTACTTGGAGCGCATGTACCCGAGCTTCGGGAACTTAGCACCTCGGGATATCGCCTCGCGCGCTGCAAAACGCGTTTGCGACGAAGGCCGCGGCGTCGGCTCGAGCGGCCTCGCCGTGTACTTGGACTTCGCCGATGCGATCCGCGTCCAAGGCAAAGAGACGATTGAAACGAAGTACGGCAACCTTTTCGCCATGTACGAAAAGATCACCGATGAAAACCCGTACGAAGTCCCGATGCGCATCTACCCTGCCGTCCACTACGTCATGGGCGGCTTGTGGGTCGATTACCACTTGATGAGCAACTTGCCGGGCCTTTTCGTCTTGGGCGAAGCAAACTTCTCCGACCATGGCGCCAACCGCCTGGGCGCTTCGGCGCTCATGCAGGGATTGGCCGATGGCTACTTCGTCGCTCCTTACACCATTGGAAACTACCTCGGCGGAACGAAGCTTGCGCCAGCGCCTTTGAGCCACGAAGCTTTTGCGGGCACGTTAGGCGACGTCAAAGCGCGCATCGCCCTGCTGTCGAAGAACAAAAGCGGCACTTCCGCTTTGGAGTTCCACCGCAACCTCGGCAAGATTCTCTGGGAACACTGCGGGATGGCCCGCAATGACGCCGGCTTGAAAAAAGCTATCGGCGAAATCAAAACGCTGCGCGAAGCTTTCTGGGAAGACGTCTTTATCCCCGGTTCGGAAACGAATATGAACTCCGAGCTCGAACTCGCAGGCCGCGTGGCGGATTTCATGGAGCTCGCAGAGCTCATGTGCGTCGACGCTCTAGAACGCAAAGAATCCTGCGGCGGCCATTTGCGCGAAGAATCGCAAACGCCGGAAGGCGAAGCCCAACGCGACGACAGCAAATACTGCTACGTCGCGGCTTGGCAGTACCAGGGCGAAGGCCAACCCGCCAAGATGCACAAAGAAAACTTAGTTTTCGAAAATGTGAAGCTGGCGGAGCGCAACTACAAATAGGGAGCAGCGGCGATGAAATTTACTCTCAAAATCTGGCGTCAAGAAACCCCGCAGTCTTCTGGCAAGTTTGTCAGCTACCCGATTGATTCGATCACGGGCGACATGTCCTTTTTGGAAATGCTCGACATGTTAAACGTCGAGCTAGTCCGCAAGGGCGAACCAGCGGTGGAGTTTGAGCACGATTGCCGCGAAGGCATCTGCGGTTCCTGCTCGCTCACGATCAATGGCTGCCCGCACGGGCCCGACACGGGTACCGCGACTTGCCAATTGCACATGCGCCGCTTCAAAGACGGCGAAACGCTCTATATCGAGCCTTGGCGTGCACGCGCTTTCCCCGTCATCAAAGACTTGGTCTGAGATCGTGCGGCTTTTGACCGCATCATGTCCGCCGGCGGATTCACATCTGTGAATACCGGCACGGCAGTCGACGGAAACGTGCTGCTCGTTGGCGAAGCCCGCGCTGAAAGCGCGATGGATGCAGCAGCTTGTATCGGCTGCGGCGCCTGTGTAGCGGCCTGCAAGAACGCCTCGGCAATGCTCTTTGTGTCGGCGAAGGTCATGCACCTAGCCCAGCTCCCGCAAGGCGAGCCGGAACGTAAAACGCGCGCTGTGAATATGGTCGCCCAAATGGACAAAGAAGGCTTCGGCTCTTGCTCCAACACCGGCGCCTGCGAAGCCGCTTGCCCGAAAGAAATCTCGGTCAAACACATCGCAAAACTCAGCCGCGAAATCCTCAAATCCAAGGCCTGTTCTTAGATGTCTTTTCGATTCCGCCGATAAGATAGGTATGGCTCGGGTCGGACGAAACATTTTTTTTCTGTTTCTCATTTTTGCTCCCACTTACTCCTGGGCAAGCCCCCGCCCATTTCATTGGCTCTGCGAACAAGTTTTGCCCTACTTTGCGCGCTCAAAAACCCCACAACCGACACCACCCCCTCCACGGACGGTTCAGATTTCAGTGAATGAATACCTGAGCTGTACGGTGAATGCTCAAAGGGTACTTCAGGCCATGTCCGAGTCTCCTGAAATGAATCTCGCGGATGCTCAAGTGCTCTATGTTACCGACTTGGGAAAAGACCCCCTGCACGTGATAGTTAAGTACCGCGATATGATTTACGACCCTCAACTTTCCACAAGTACAACGGTGACGCCCATCTCCGCAGAGGATTACTTCAGAACTCAGAAAATCCAAAGCACCTCGAAAGTTCGGATTATCCCCGGAAACTATTACCTCCAGCATTTCTCAAACAACCTTGCGTTGTGCCTTCGACGAGGCATGGATTTCTCAACGACAAAACAACCCACTGATAGCATCGATGCCGACGTGCTGTTTCCACTTCAAAATATGAATGACTATTTAGAGTCGAACAGAGACTAATCAAGTTTTCCATGCTCTTAGCCGAAAAGGGGGCTAGGACTATGGGTAATAAGCCGCTTAAAAATATCCTCGAAGAAACGATTATTTACACTGAGCGCACCGGCAATACGTCCGTGGGTGTGCAGCAGAAAGTAGAGCCGTTTCTTATCCAGCTCTCGGGCCGCGAGACAGGGCAGAACTACAGC
>JAIEOG010000240.1 GCA_019750655.1 bacterium | reverse complement strand
ATTGAGATAACTCTTCGACGCGGAGCCTTTAGCGAAGATCTCAAAGGCCTGCGCCTGCGGCGCAAGGCAAAGCAGTCCTAGCAGCACCAAGGGGCGTAGAATGAGGGGCATGCTTTAAGGATAAACGATCCCCCCACCCTTGCGTTGGGGCGCCGTGCCAGAGTACGGTGGTGCCAATGCCGACGAGTTATACCGCTCAAGCGCTGCACCTTTTCGGGCAGCTTAATATGAAGAGTATCCGCACTCTTTTGAGCGGAAAACTCATCAACAGTTCTCCTCAGGAACTTCAGTTCCAGTATGGGGAAAATGGGCATCTCTTCGTCTACCCGTTTGGCTGCTTGGTGTTTTTCAACATGCGCGCCGACGAGATCGAGCGCGAGATCGTCAAACTCAAAACCACTGTGAGCAGCGTTTTAGAATTTCCGACGTCGGAAAGTTTTGAAGTGGTTGTCGGTGAGAATAACCGCGTTGAGTTTGAGTTCATGGAAGTGAAAAAACTCAACCAAGACGTCGTCCGCTTAGTCGCGGCGTGCTTGGGCCAATCGGCGGGTTTGGAATACTTTGAAAACAAAGCAGACTCGATGCTGGCTGACACGGCAGTGCTCATTGAGGATCTTGCGCGCCGTGGGCGCTTGCCGCTAAACAACCGGCATCTGCTACGCGTGATCGGATCGACCGCCAGCACCCGGCAGAATATTTTGACCAACCTTGCGATCTTGGATCCACCGGCAGAAACGTGGAAAAGCAAAGAGCTAGAAAAGCTCTACCGCGAACTACACCAGAATTTCGATTTGGAGATCCGCTTCCGAAGTCTCGACCGCAAGCTCTCGCTGCTCCAAGACAATATCGAGATCATCGTCGACTTGGCTTCCAGCCAGAAGAACACCTTTCTGGAAGCGCTTATCGTCGTGCTGATTATTATGGAGATCCTGCTGGCGCTAACGCACTGAGGCCCTAACGGCGACCACTGCCACCGCCACCACCGCGGCGGGGGTTTTCATGGCGCTGAGCGCCACCCGTCTTCACTGCCCCTTCGGGCTTATCCTTCGCGAATTCGACGTGGATCTGCCGGCCGCGGTAGTCGTAGCCGTTAAAACGGTCGACCGCATGGCGCGCTTCATCGTCGCTTTGCATTTCCACAAATCCGAAACCCTTGGAGCGACCACTTTCTGGATCGAGAACGAGGTTCGCGCCCAGTACTTGCCCGCACTGGCTGAACATCTGGGTCAGGTCTTGTTCGGTAGTTTCATAGCTTAAGTTGGAGACGTAGAGTTTCTTTGCCATTGATTTCCATAAGGTTGGTAGGGGGCGCCGGTAGTATTCACAGCGCGGGCGCCAACAGGGCGCGTCCTAGAGTGGAGACGTCATAAGCCTCTAACTTCTTTTCGGCAAAACGGGGCCCCAGCTTGAAGCGGCGAGACGCGCCGCGCTAAAAGCGCGGCGCCCTAGCTTACTTCAAAGAGACCTTGGTCATTTTGTCGCCGACTTTGATCTTCTTCACGGCGTCCATACCACTGGTGACCTTCCCAAAGACGGTGTAGTTGCCGTCCAAGTGAGGGTGCGTTCCAAGGGAAATGTAGAACTGGCTGTCTGCAGAATCCGGATCCTGCGCGCGGGCCATCGCAACCGTGCCTTCGACGTGCTTCTGGCCATTGAACTCGGCTTTCAAGTTCACGCCCGAGCCACCCGTGCCGGTGCCTTTAGGATCGCCGCCTTGTACGACAAAGCCCTCGACCACACGGTGGAACGTCAGGCCATTGTAAAACCCGGAAGCCACCAATTCTTTGATACGCGCAACGGTCTTGGGCGCGTCGTTGGGGAAAAACTCGATTTCAATTTTCCCGTTCTGTGTTTCGATAACCATTCCTTCAGCCTTTCCTGTCGAATCCGCACCTGGCTTTTGCTTTTCGCAGGTGCAGCCTAAAATCCCCAAAACTGCCGCTAGGACTCCAATGATGAAACCTCGGCGCATATGCCCCTCCTAGTCCACTTCGATATACACGATAGTGACATTATCGGAAAACGGCGCGACTACCGCTGCCGCCACCAATGCTTCGAGCAACTTCTGCGGCTCTGCCGCATGGGTCTCCAGCATTTTCATAATGTCGTTTTCAGAAACCTGTTTGTACAAGCCGTCGGAGCAGAGCAAGTAGCGCTCGCCAGCGGCAATCGGGAAATCCTCGTCCTGCACTTGGAACGGAAAGAGGTCCGTCGGGATTCCCAAGTAGGACGAAAGCACGGGCGCGCCGTAGCCCTCGTCGAAAGTCTCGTGATCGGTGCTGAGCTGCTGGAGGTGCTGGGCAGCGTAGCGGTAGCAGCGTGAATCCCCGACGTGGCAGAGCTCAAGCGTGCTGTCTTTGAAGCGGACCGCCGTCAGCGTCGTTCCCATCCGGGCGTCGCCTAAAGAGTCCATGGCTTCTTTCAAAACCACCTGCTGGATGGTCTCGACGGTCTCGCGCAGCCGGCCCCCTTCGTCAGGGTGGGCGCCCACACCGGTCACGGCCATTAGAGAAGCGACATCCCCACGCTCGCCGCCCCCAATTCCATCGGCCACTGCAAAAAGACTGCGTTCGTTATCCACTAAGAACGAATCTTGGTTTTGCTGCCGTGCGCCAATAGAGGTGATGGAGTAGCCTGTGATCCGCATTCTTTTATCCTATCTCGGCAAAACGTCCCTGGGAAATACCGTTTGGAAATTGGTCAGTGGCCGCGGCAAGTAGAGGGAGATCGTTTGGGAATCGTCGGAAGAGCCGCTGTATACAAGCTGTGTATTGCGGGCAGGTGCCGCAAAGCGTTATAATTTCGTTATAGGTTTCAGTGTTTCGCACGGCGAGAGCTGGTGCGAAGGGGGCGGCAAGGACTTGGACGGACAATACCCCCGAAACCGAAAATACCCCGTCAAGCATACCCCTCGCTTGACAAGTCCTCTGGAGACTTTGCCGCCTCGTTTCTTTCTGCTATGACCCCCCGGTGCCTTTAAAAGAACTCTGGCTTTCAATCGACTTATCCGGTGCGCGTGGAACGGTGGCTTTGCACGAGCAGGGCGCGGCTTTGCGTGAACTGGGCTCTGTGGAACTCGAGGATGGCCGCCACTCCGAAGGCGTCCTCGGCGCCCTCACTACCCTACTTGCGCAAACGGGCCACTCGCTCGCGGAAGTCGATCGTTGGCTGACGGGCTCTGGGCCCGGATCGTTTACCGGGTTGCGCGTCGCCCACTCCGTCGTGAAAGCTTTCCATTTCGTTTCCGGCAAACCCGTAGAGCTTTTGGATCTCCACGAAGCACGTGCGCTGGCTTACCTCGCACAGAGCGAAAAGCGTCCAACGACTCTCGGCATCGGCACGCAGCTCACCCGCGATCAGATTTTAGTTTCTCAGTTCCGCGTTTTGGAAAAGGGCGTGGAATGGGTTTCGGAAGAAACCGTCCCCACTCTACCCGAGGGCGTTCTCTTGTCGGAGTTTCCGATGCGCGCGTCTTACCTCGCGCAGGCATTGGAACTCGCTCGCCGCCGGCAAACTCTCACCGACCGCGCGGCTGTCGCACAGGCCTCACCGCTCTATTTCGGCAGTCGATTCGGCTAGTTCGTCTAGTTGTTGGGCGAAAACTGCCTGCTCTGTGGTTAAACAAAGCAGCCTCATATCAAGCGCTTAAACTGACACACTCGAACCGTCCATCCCTTCGACAACTCTCTACGTTCTCGACAAGCGTAAACGCCCTTGGCAGCGCCCTTGCACTGAAAGGGCATTAATCGGGTTTCGAGGGTTTCATGAAAACGCAGTTTTCGACACTTTTCCTCTTTTGCACCGCTCTGGCTCTCACCGCATGCGCGGTAAGGCGAACGAATTCTGAGCAACCAGTGCAACAGTCCACAACTACCGATGTATGTGCCGCTTCCCTCAACGCTACTCTCTCGCGGACAAACGCAGACGACGAAGTGCTGGCCGACAACGCTGTGGAGTGGACAGTCACCGCGACCGGTTGCACGAAATACATGCTCATGAATGCACCGACTTCATCGCCGTTTACGTCATCGCTGAAATACTCGCGTGGCTATGCGGCCGGCTCTCAGCGAGAAAGCGTTGTTGTCTTGGGTTTCAATGCCGTCGGGAATCTCGCTGCCTCCAAACCACTGATGTCTAATCCCTTCACTGTTTTGGATCCGAGCAGCTTTAACATCGCTCTCGATATGACGGTCGATGGTGCGTCTTCCAAGACGATCGAATACGGACAGTCGACTTCCCTAAACTGGAGTGTCACGGGCGCTAGCAGCTGTGTACTCACGCCAGGGAACGTCAATGCCACTTCCTTAAATAGCTATTCGACTGGGTCATTAAGTGCCACGACGACTTATTCCATGGCCTGCACCAACGCCCGTGGAAATACCGCTACCGATAGCGTCACGATTACCGTTCGCCCTCAGGTCACGGCTTGGATCAGAGCAAATGGAGCCAACCCTCCCGCAGCCATCACCGAAGGCGAAACGGTTACTCTTACGTGGGGATCTTCGGGTTCAAGCTCCTGCGCGATGAGTCCGGTCGTTCCCGGAATCGTGATAGCGGACGGCCATGGGTGGGCTTTCCCTGCAGAAGCTTCCGTGACCTACACCCTCACTTGCACCAATGGCGTAAGTTCGGCTTCTGACTTCGTAACGGTGAATAAGAACTCAAGACCCGCGGCGAGCATCTACGCGAATGGGCTGAAAAGCACGACTGTGAATTACGGAATGTTTCCGACGCTCACTTGGAGTTCCCAATATGCCAGCCTCTGTCGGGTAAACGAATACAACTTGGGACTGAGCTCAACCAATGCCCTTCTCGAACCGTTGTATGCGACGAAGACTTACAACCTGGCCTGCTCTGATTCCATGGGGCAGTCTGCCAGCGATCAAGTGACGGTAGCGGTCAATCAAGCAACAGCGCGGAATGTGAGCATGTCGGGCGCGCTGGCGCTTCTGCATTTTGACGAGACATCCGGTGCGGCCGGCATCACCAATTCGCTGGGCAGCGGAAATGCCGCTGCGGCCGCCGAGTCCTCGACTCCCGCCCCCACAACAAGTGGTTGGTTTGCGGGTGCAGGGGTTTTTAATAACAGCGCTCTTTCCTTGGGGACCCGCCCAGCAATCTTGGGCACTGCGGATTTCACGATCGCCTTCTGGATTCGGACAACGTCGACCTCCGACCAACGTCTGGTTCAGCAGCGCGATTACAACGAATTTAACGGCCAATACATGCTCACTCTCACAGCCGCCGGTGGGATCCTGTACCAGGACTACTTCGATGGAAAATTCTACCTGTCCTTTGGTTCCGCTAAGGCGGTGAATGATTCTCGCTGGCACCATGTCGCGTTCGTGCGCACGGCTACCGGTGGCAAGATATATATCGACGGTGTTTTAGATAACGAGCAGGTAAAAGCCGTTGCGCCCTTAAGAATGGCCACCGTGTTCATAGGCTATGATGGGCGGCACATCTTGAACTATGCACAGAGCTACCCGAAGGTCTTTTTCCAAGGAGCGCTTGACGAGTTTCTGCTCTTCAACCGCGCGCTGAGTGCCGCGGAGATTACGGCACTCGTTCCTCAGCCAAAATAATTACTTCCGCCGGCGCGTATACCAAACCAGGACGCCGGAGAACAACATCATCAAAGGCAGAGCGAAAACGGACGCGAGCGTGATGACACGCATGCGGCCCTCCGTGATATCGAACTGCGTTTCATCCGTCGCTTTGGGGCGGATGGAGATGAGGTCTTCTTCTTCGGCCAACCAGCTCAGCATGTTTTGGAAGAGATCTTCGTTGATCCCGAAGCCCTTCACACCGTTTGCCGGGAAATCCGAATCGCCCACGACGACCATACGGAACTGAGCTTCCTTGGGCGGCGCTTCGCCTTCCTTCTTCTCTTCGGTCTTCGCAGGTGCCGGGGCCGCAGTGGCTTTACCGACAATCGCGACGGCTAGAGTGAACGGCCCCTTCTGATCGCCTGGGCCCAACGCTAGCTTATTGCCCTTCAGAAACGACGCCTGGCTCGAAGCGCTCGTCGAAAAGAGCGATGTGACGGTGAGGCCTTCCGGAAGTTTGTCTTCTTTGGAAATCGGCGTGGCGATAGCGAAGATGCTCATCTGGCGGGCTTCGCGTGTGATTTCGTGGCCCGCATCGTACTGCGCCACAATCGGCGTGAGCGGGCTGTTGCCCGTCATTTGCTGCAAGCGGTTGTTTTCCACAACAACTCGCAACGGCTCCCACTTTACGCCGTACTTCGCCAAGAAAGGCTGGACTGCTTTGGAGCTCGTCGGCTCGACCATGAAAAGCACGGAGCCACCGCGCAGGAGGTATTCATTGATAGACGCCCACTCGGGGGCAATGAATTCTTTCTGCGGGCCAGGAACGATCAAGATGGCAGCATCGGCTGGGATTTTGTCTTTTTCCAGCAGGTTCAGTTCTTCGACATTGAAGCGGCCCGTGGTGAGCAGATTCTTGATTTCAGAATAACCTTCGCGGGAAGAGTCATTAATCAAGCGCTCGCCGTGGCCATTTACGAAGTAAATCTTTTTCTTATCGCCTTTTTCCACTTGGATAAGGGCGTTGGTGATCTTCTCTTCGATTTTCGGATCGTCTGGGCCCGTGAGGTCATCGACGCGTGCACTGCGCGTAGCGCTTTCCACAATCAAAGTGCCTAGCTGCCGGATCTGCAGCTGCTTTACTTCCAAGGGGTTTTTGTCGACGTCGACGAACTCGACCTTCAGGTGCTTGGAGTGCTGCGTGTACTTGTCGAAGACGGAAGTGAAGTCGGACATCTGCATCGGGGAAACAAAAGCGCGGATTTTCACGTCTTGCTGCAAGCCCGAGACGATTTTTACCGACTGATCCGAAAGCGTGTGCAGCTTGTTTTTCGTGATGTCGAATTTCAGATCGTGGTTCTTTGCGACCATGTTCA
>JAIEOG010000074.1 GCA_019750655.1 bacterium | reverse complement strand
TCATCAAGAACCACCAATCGAAGCCACCCTTTTGGCGACGCTCGCGCTCTTCGATTTGTTCCACAGCTTCTTGCTGCGCGCGTTTTGTATCGGAGCCACCACCGGCTTGGTTCTCTTCAGCGCCACTCCCCTGCTTTTGATTCTTCGCGCCGCCGCCGCCGCCCTCAGTACCTTCGCCAGCCGCGTTGCCCCCGCGGCCTCCTCCGCCACTACCGTACACCGCGCCGCCGCCCGCCTCCGTCGCCGCGTCGCCGGCCTTTTTTCCGCCGCCGCCGCCATCGCCGCCGAAGAAGTTGGAATCTAAACCACCGCCACCGGAAAAGCCGGAGCTCTGGCCAGTGCCGATATTTCCATTACCACCCACGTTCCCCGCGCCACTTCCGGGGTTTCCATTGCCACCGACATTGCCGCCTGCGCTACCTACATTCCCATTGCCGCCGACATTGCCAGCGCCGCTACCGATATTCCCCGCGCCACTGCCGGCATTCCCATTGCCCCCGACATTGCCCGCACCGCTACCGATATCTCCAGCGCCACTGCCGATTTCCCCTGTTCCAGAGCCGGTGTTGCCCTGGCGCTCGGAAGCGAACCAGATATTCGGCACGGGGCGCTTAGGCGTTTGAGCGATAAAGCTGACAAGCTGCTGCCGATTGGAGACCAGAGAGCCCATGAGGCGATCGCCAAAAGCCGCGCGCATGACAGGGATCGCCACTGCCGCAATGACGGCCGTGATCATGAGGTAATCCACCACACCCGCGCCGCGACGGCCTAACACGCAAGACTCCTGGGTTCGGAACTTCGTTTTCTTAACGCACTGCTAGAATGAGCTTTTCTTGTATTTTACCAAACTCGCCATTGGACATCACGACTGCGATGTCACCAGGGCGGCTTTCCGCACGGAAAGCGTCCACCATAGCCTGGGGTTCGGTGTAGGTACGAGCGTCCTTGCCCTGGGCTTTCAGCGCGTCTACGAGCGAATCTGTCGAGAAGCGCTGGCCTTCTGGAAGCTCCGTGGCGCGGTACGGCGCACAAAGCAGGACCTTATCGGCGCAGGCAAACGCCGCCGGGTATTGTTCCTGGTGCGAACCCCGGCGTGCAGTCGCCGAACGCGGCTCAAAAAAGGCCCAGAGTGTGCCTTGGGGGTAACGATCGCGGACGGCTTTGAGCGTCGCTGCCACTTCCGTTGGGTGGTGGGCAAAGTCATCGACCACCGTTACGGGCTCGCGCAGCAGGATTTGCTGGCGGCGTTTAGCTCCGCTGAATTTCTCCACTGCCGCGCGGATTTTCTCAGGCGAGCCGCCAAAGTGAATCGCAGCTCCGATCCCGGAGACAAGATTCATGACATTGTGCAATCCGAAGAGCGGCGTGCGGAACCAGCCGAGATTGCGCCGGCCGCCTTCGAGCTCGAAGGAAATACCGTCGGTGTCTTGCTTGGTTTGCAGGACGCGCCAATGCGCGCCGGCCGTGAAGCCGAAAGTTTGCACGGGACAAATGGCGCCTTCGGAAACGGTGCGCGCGACTGTCTCTTCGTGCCGGACTAGGCAAAGGCCATTGCCGGGCAGCAAAGCAACGAGCTTATCGAACGACGCCTGCACATGCGCCAAGTCTTTGTAGATATCCGCGTGGTCAAATTCGATATTAGAAAGCACGAGAACATTCGGAGCGTAGTGCAGAAACTTGGGCCCCTTGTCGAAAAAAGCGGAGTCGTACTCGTCGCCCTCACCGACAAAATATTTCCCAGAGGTAATCGCGCAACCCGAGGGAAGATCGGCCGGGACACCGCCAATCAAGTAGCTCGGGTCCCATCCCAATTCCCGAAAAAGAAACGCAATCCAGGACGTCGTGGTGGTTTTGCCGTGCGTGCCCGCACAAACCACCGAGCAGCGATCCCCGATCACGTAGCGGCGGACGGCTTCGGGAAAGGAGATAAAGCGCGTGCCTTTGCGGATCCAAGCCACAGCTTCGGGATTGTCTTTGCGCACGACATTCCCGATCAAAACGACATCGGGATTTACCTTCTCTAAATTCTCCGGCTTGTAGCCCTCTAGTAGCTGGATGTTGGCGGAAGCCAACACGCTTTTCATGGGCTCATAGAGCGTACCGTCGCTTCCGCTGACGGAGTGGCCTTGCGCTGCAAGAGCAGCGGCCAAAGTGCCCGTACCCGTTCCCCCTACTCCCACGAAGTGGATCTTTTCCATGCTGTCTCCTACCAAGCTTGCGTTACTGCGTCGTGAAGCTGCGGCCGAAAACGCCGAATGCGTTCATCCAAACGCGATGGGTGTACACGGTTTGAAAGAAAAACAACGTAGCCACCGCGTTTAGGATCTACCCAAACACTGCAGCCGGGATACCCCAGATGTCCAAAGCTCTCTGAGGAGAAATAGTTCCCCGAACTCGATGGCGCCGACGGCGTGTCCCACCCCAACGCCCAAGCGCTCGAAGCGACTTTCCCTACACGCGTGGTGAGAAGGCGGGCCGTTTTCTGGCTAAGCCAGGGACTCTTTCCCTGCCAGGCTTGCAACCAAGCCTCTGCCCAACGCCCCAAATCTAAGGCCGTGGAGAAAAGCCCTGCGTGCCCGGCAGTCCCGCCCAGCGCCGCGCAGTTCTCATCGAAAACGATCCCCTGGAGAGGCACGCCCTCGCGCACTTCGGTGGCGACGGCCTTCGGGACGGGGCCATAGACCGTCTGAGTCAGCCCCAGAGGCGCTGCGACTTCTTGGCGAAAAGCCTGCGCTAGAGGTGCATGAAAAGCCGAAGCGACAGCTTCCCCGAGAATAATAAAACCGAGATCGCTATAGACGGCTTTCTCGCCCACGGGGCGCTCCACCCATTCGCCTGCCGCATGCGCCATCCAACTCCGGCGATCTGCGGGAATGGGCTGTTTGTAAAGCGGCAACCACCCGCGCAAACCCGCGGCGTGGGAAAGCAGATCAGAAAGCACCAGAGGCCCAAGAGCGGTGCCGGCTAGTTCCGGCAACCAATGCTGCACGGCTTGTGTTAAGGCCATGCGGCCGGAATCGAGCGCGCGCGCGAAGAGCGAAACCGTGACCACGGCCTTTGTTACGGAGCCGATGTCAAAAAGCGTGGTTTCATCGACGGCAGAAGCGCCAGGCCAGTAGCTCGTCTTCCCGCCGGCCAAGCTCGTACGCTCGGTCCCGTGCAGTGCCGCGAGCTGGTAGGCAGAAAAAAGATAGCCTTCCCGGGCGTTCTCAAGAAGTGGGCGGATCGTTTGGTTTGGCAATCACAGTCCCCGGTTGGTGCCTCAGTTCATAGGAATAGAGGTTACCGTAGTTGCTCAACAGATAAAGGCTTTTGTCTTCGTTTTGGACGGCGGCACTCGACAAAGTGCCTGCGCCCAAGGAGATTTTCTTTTCGACACTGCCCGTCTGGGCATTGAGAAAATAGACGGGATCGGCCGTCGTCGGGAACACCAAGAGGCCATCAATCATTGTCGGCGTGGATGCGACGCCCGCTTCGTAGGCGTTTGTCCAGATCGTTTGGCCCGTGGTGAGATCCAGTGCGTAGAACTGGCGGTTCGTGCCTCCGAAGTAGATTCGGTTGTCCTGCACGAGGAAGCCGGAATAGCTACCCACCGGAAACACCCATTGCGTGTCACCGCGGAGGCGATCCAAGCTATAGAGCGTGCCATCGAAATTAGCGATGAGCACGCGCTTATCGTCGACATAAGGCTTCATGTCGATATCGTAAAAACGCCCGCGCGTGCGGAGGTTCTTTTCCCAGATCACATGCCCGCGATCGGAGCTCAGCGCCACTATCGAGCCATCCGAAAAGCCTTGGTAAACTTCGGCATCACCGAAAACCGCGGGGCCACCGGAGCCGAAGACCGTCATTTTCTCATCGCCGCGGCGGGCGTAGTGCCAGACCTCTTCGCCTTTGGACTCACTCAGGGCGTACATATCGCCAGACGAAGCTGTCGCGATCACGAGATTGCGCATCTCCGAACCCACGCGGGTGCGGACAAAGACGGGTGGCGAAAGCCATTCGGAAGTGATCTTGAAAGACCATGCCTCGGAACCATCTCGGGTGTTGAGTGCGCGGAGATTGCCTTGGCGATCCCCCACGACCACCATCGAACGGCCATAGGCCAAGGCGCCACAGATGCTGCCGGGCAGACGCTTTTCCCAAAGCGTGCGGCCGCCTTCTTTACGGTGCATGGCCCGCACACGGCCCTGGAGATCGGCCACGAAGATCAAATCGCCAAAGACGATAGGCGTCGTGCGCTCATAAGGCAGAAGATCAAAACGCGGGGTTTCTCGTAGAGGCACTACCCAAGGAGAATTCAGCGAAACAGCGGCTTGGGTGGCTACTGCCCACCCTAGCCCGAAAAGCAGGCCTAACTTCATGGTTTCCCCGGCGCCGCCAAGAGCGGGCTGCTAGCCCGGCGGAGGTAATTGCGTGCCATGCGCGCATATTCCGTATTGGGAAAATCGGCAGAGACCTGCTGGTAAAGCTTCTTCGCTTCATCCGCCTTGCCCTGCTTTTCCAATAGACGGCCCGTGTGCAACATGCCGACGGGGCGGGCTTCGCTAGTGCCTTGAGCCACCGACTGGTAGCGAGCCAGGGCTTCTGCCCATTTCTGCTGCGCTTCGTAGGCATTGCCTTGGTTAATCACCAAGAGATCGCGCTCGAGCGGCAAAAGGAACGAGAAATCCAAAGCCTTGGTGTACCAATCCAACGCCGCAGCTGCTGCTTGATCGAGTGAGAGAGTGCTCTCGGGATCGGTATCGACCTTCGACGTCCGCGTTTTCACCTGAAGGCTTGCGGCGTAGTGATCGCCCAAGCTCGCGGCTGCGACTTGCTTGGCGCGGGAATGCGAAGCACCGTCATAAACCGTCTTGAGCTTTGCCGCGCGCTGATCCTGCGGAAGCTCCATCGCTTGGTAATAAGCCAGCCAATCCTGGCCCAAGCGGCGGTCTTTCCAAGCGGCATAGCCGTAATAGGCAGCTGTCGCGACAGCTAGAGCGCCAATGACGCCCCAGATGCCCCGGCTTTGGGCGGCAAGCGTTCCCAGCAGGGCGCGGCCCTTCTCGACAAAGAAATCAGGGCGTTTCAAGAGTTTTCGATCTAGGTGGTTTTCACGGCTCATAAGGTAGAGACGCTACCAAAACCGCGGCCAGCTTTCAAAAGCTATGGTACGCTTTTGAGAAATCCATCTTTGAGGGGGTTCAAATGGCGGTTCGGGGGTCGATTTTAGGGCTTTTGCTCATCCTCACCGTGGGAAGTCCGGCTTTTGGGAAAAACCTCGGCGGGCGCGTCGGGTTTGGAATGAATTTCTTAAACTTCTCCCAAGCCGCGGCCCTGTCGCTGAAGTACTTCCACGATCCCACGATTTCTTCGAACTTCTTGTTCGGCTTTAATACCCAAAAAGACGAATTCATTATCGGTGGGCGCTTGGCCCGCAATGTCATCATGGAAGAGAACATGAACCTCTTCCTGGCCGTCGCAGGAATGTTCGAAACCCAGCGCGGGACGACCATGGATATGGGTGTGGAATTTCAAGGGCTGCTCGGCGCGGAGTTTTTCCTCGCGGGCCTTCCGAACCTCGCTTTTCAGTTTGATGTCGGCGTAAGCCTTCGGACAATAGGCGGAACAGGCTTCCGCTCCATTGGCGGAGGCTTCGCGGGCGGAGCCATACACTACTACTTCTAAGAGGAAAACCGCATGCGCGCTTGGATCTGGCTTGCCCTGTTTGCCGTGTTAGGCCCCTGTTTAACGGCTTTTCCGGAAGCGAAGAATGACTATCCGGGAGTTGCGGATCCTTTCGCCGATCCTTCGCAATACGAATTTGCAGACGATGAAAAAGAGGACAAGGAATTTTTCCACCTCGGCCGCTTCTTCATGTTGGGCTTCGATGTCGGTACGGCAATCTTCACCGGTGGCTTAGGAACCACTACGGCGCCGGGCCTTCTTGTCGGCGGCCGCGTGCTCTATTTCTTCGATAAGCTAATCGCCCTGGAAGGTATGGCCCACTATTCCATGCACCAGGACAATCCCGGCACTTTCGATGCGGACGTGGCCATTCTGAGCTACGGCGCAGGGCTGCGGTATTACTTCGACATCAATAACGCGCCGCGCGCTATCGCTATTGCGAACCCTTACCTCTCTTTGGCGGCTGCCGGCTATCAACGGCAATTCAACAAAGTGGGTGGTTCGGGAACGCCTCCGGCAGATTCCATCGCTTTCGGCGCTTCACTGGGTGCGGGTGCGGAGTTTCTGGTTTACCGCAAGCACGTCTACCTAGGGCTCGACTTGCGTTACCACTTCGTCTTTTTCTTGGATGAAAATACGTCGATTTCGGCACCCGGCGATCGCGCAGGCGACTACTTCACTGCCGCCATGACCGTGAACTACAACTTCTAGCGGCCCGTCATCAGACTAAAGCCCACGACCGCAATGGCTAGTAAGATGCGGTACCACGCGAAGACGGCGAAATCCGCATTGCGTAAATACGCCAGCAAAACGTGGATTGCGAGCCAGCCCGAGACCAACGACGCCAGAAAGCCGGCGATCAGATAGCTCGTGTTCCCCGCGAAACCGCCTGCCTCATAGAAATTGCGCACTTCGAGCATTCCAGCCGCGAAGATGATCGGAAAGGAAAGCAGAAAGGAAAAGCGCGCCGCAGACTCCCGGTTCAATCCCAGAAAGCGGCCCATCGTCATCGTCGACCCCGAGCGCGACACGCCGGGGATCAGCGCGAAGGCTTGCGCAAAACCGATCCAGAGAGCGTCTTTCGTCGACATATCGGTGATCGTTCGGTACGGCGGGTAACGGCCATCGACCCAGTACATCAGAAACCCAACGAACGCGAGACTAACGGCAATCAATAAGGGAGCTCGCAGCGCACCTTCGCTCAGGTCGTGA
>JAIEOG010000023.1 GCA_019750655.1 bacterium | reverse complement strand
AAATGCAAGGCTTTGTCGAATCCAACCACGACAAGAGGATTGGTTACCCATTGCGTGTGCCGCTCTCGAAAAACACTCCGATGCCCATGTTTTGCCGATAGTGCGTCAGAAAACGATCCAAAGCAGCGTTCTTAGAGTGTTTCACGACCACATCGCCGGGAATGCCGCGCGACATCACGGCGCCTATCACCCATTCCCAATTGCCCAGATGCATGGTGAGTCCATACACGCCCTTGCCATCGGCGATGGCTTTTTCCAAATGTTCAATGCCGTGGGCTGGGATGTGGCGGCGGTAATCCTCTTTTTTCCAACTAATGGACTGCAGGATTTCGATGAGTGTCAGGCCGTAGTGGCGAAAATTGAGCGCCGCGATTTTACGCAGCTCTGCCTCGGATTTTTCCGATCCAAAAGCGGTGCGCAAATTCTCTAACACAACGTCACGGCGGAACCGCAGAACGTGGAACCAAATGGCGCCCAAAGCAGCGCCCAAGCCCACGCGCAGGCGGTGGGGCAAAGCATTGAGCAGCTTCGACAGGGCGATAAGTAACTGAAATTTCACGCTGTCTCCAGACGGGTTTCGAGAAAGTACCAGAAACTTTCCGGGAAAACATACCGAATTCGCAGGTAGAAAAGGGCCTGGTTACGCGCTTCGAAAAGCGGGCTCGCTTTATGCCAATCCTTCTCCGTCGTGATCAGGTGGTGCGTCTCTCGCCGTTTCTGGAGCGCTGCCAACTCGTCGATATCGCGTTCGGAATAAGCGTGGTGGTCGGCGAAAGTTTCTAGAAAGTCGGGGCGCAAAACCTGCTGGAGAGAACGGCCAAAACGGCCGGGGTTGGCAATACCACAAAAGGCTCCCCAGCCTAGATTGCCCGCCACCTCGACTCGGCCTTCGCGGCCCCAAACCCCTTCGGTTTCCCGCAAGACTTCGAAGACGGTGAGTTCGGGAAAGTGCTTTGCAACAAAAGACTTCCACTCTTCGCGGTACGTAGACGTGGCCTCGCCGGAGAGCAGTACCGCGGTCGCGCTTGCTAACGCTCCTAGTCCCTCACGCAAATCGCCCAAAGGGAGGCAGTATTCCGCAACGGGCCGGTCCATTGAAACAGCAACGAGATCGATCCCATGCCGAAAACTGAAATTTTGAAATCCATCGTCGAGCAGAAACAAGCGCGAGCCCGTTTCCGCCTGGGCGCGCTCCAAGGCCTTTCCTCGGTGCGCGCCGATGTAGACCGGGCAACCCGTGCGCCGGTGCAGCATCCATGCTTCATCGCCATACAACGCAGGCCCCGAGGCGTGATCCTGAACACGGCTACCCGCTTTAGAGAGTGCGCCGCGGTACCCGCGCGAAACGATCACGGGGCCCAGCGCGTGAAAGCGCTCTGCAATAGCTGCCAGAAGAGGCGTCTTTCCCGAGCCGCCGCTATGGATATTGCCCACCACCACGACTTTTCCCTGCACGCGGTGCGGGGCGCGCGGCGCAAGGAAGCGGCGGCGTAAGCCGACTATCCCCGCCCACATGCCCGCGATGGGAAAAAGCACGGGCCAGAAAAGTTCACGCCATAGACGGGACAAGACGGGCCTCCGACGGGCTTTGGCGTTTGAGCAGCTCAGACACTTCCTTCGCTGCGCGCGCACTGGCCCCCGTTTCGCCCAAGAGTGTGCGGCACCGCGAGAGCTCTGCCCCTAATCCTTCGCGGTAAGCGGCTTTTTCCAAAAGCCACCGGCATTCCTGGAAGAGAGCATCGGGCGTGGCTTTTTCGAGTAGGAATTCGCGGACGACTTCGCGCCCCAACAGAATATTGGGCATACCGAAAAAGCGGCGGTACCGGATGAGGTGCTTCAAGATCCACGTGCTGGTGCGGCCCAGTCGGTAAAAAAGGCAGAAAGGAGTTCCGATAAGTGCTGTCTCTAGCGTCGCGGTTCCAGATGCCACGCAAGCAATGTCCGCCCAAGCGAGAACTTCGCGAGAATCTGCGTGCAAGGAAATCCGCGGGTGCGGGATGCGCGCACGCACCATGGACTCATCCAGAGTGGAGGCGACGGGAATGCGGATCTCCGCCGTCGGATACGCGGCGACTAGTTTTTCGCAAAGCGCTTCTAGTAAAGCCGCGTGGTAGCCGAGCTCACTCAGTCGGCTCCCGGGTAAGAGCGCAATGCGGGGTGCTGCTGCAATCGCATCCTGGGATCGCGCCGCACCTCGCGGTGCGAGCATTTCTAAAAGAGGGTGCCCTACAAAAACCGCCTCAACGCCCGCGGCTTCGTAGAAAGCCTTTTCGAAAGGGAATACGACCAACATTTTGTCGACGTACTTTCGAATGGTGTGCACGCGGTAACGGCGCCACGCCCAAACCTGGGGAGAAATGTAGTACGCAACCGAGACGCCTTGGGATTTGAGAAACTTCGCTAAGCGCAGATTGAAGTCCGGCAAATCCAGAAGGATGGCGACGCGAGGCCGGCAGCGCCGCACTTCTGCTTTCACCGAGCGGTAAGCCCCGAGAACCTCTTTGAGCCGATCGCGCCAATCTGCGATGCCCACAACATTCAAGCGCTCTGCTGGGACGTGGATCCTCACGCCTTGCTCCGCAAGCGCCCGGCCCCCGACACCAAAGAAACTCAAACTCGGATCCCGTCTTCGCAATTCGGAAACTAAGTGGGCCGCATGAAGATCTGCGGAGGCTTCGCCTGCAACAATGAGGATTTCGTTCGCCACTACCGCACCTCGAGGCTCGGGTGCGGTTGCGTACCAGCGTGGGCCTGGATTTCGCGTTCTTGGATGCGGGCCAAAACGAGTTCTGCGTGCTTGAGCGCGCGCAGGCCATCACGGCCACTCACCAAAGGGCGAGCGCCGGTTTTCACACAATGTGCGAAATGCACGGCTTGATCAAGCAACGGATCCATTTGCAGAGATTGCGCGACTTGCTTGCGCACTGGCTGCCCGTTCTCTGTCGTTACCCAAGTGGCGGTGTTGAGTTGAAAATCAAAGGAAGCATACCCCGTCTCGGTGAAAAGACGTAACCGGCGCACTTGCTCGGGCGAGACGCGGCTCGCATTGAGGTTCATCACCGCGCCGTCGCCAAATTCGAGCCGCACATTCGCCATATCATGGCGGGGTGTGAGGACCTTCATTCCCACGGCGGAAACATAACCTGGGTCTGCGTCGACTAGCGAAAGAGCCAAGTCCAAGTCGTGAATCATCAAATCAGAAACGACGTCGATATCTTTATCGCGCGGTAGCTGCGACGTTAAGCGGTGGGTTTCCAGAAAACGGATGTGGCCAATGCGCATGCCATCGGAAAGCCGCGCCAGGCGAAAGCGTTCAACCATTCCCACTTGGAGCGTAAGTTTCTTAGTCGCCGCTAGCGCGACTAGAGCCTCAGCTTCTGCCACAGTGCTGGCCATGGGCTTTTCAACGAGGACGTGCACGCCTTGGTCGAGCGCCATACGCACTTGGGTGGCGTGCAGTTCGGTGGGGCTTGCGATGATGACGGCGTCGCACTCAAACAAAAGATCAGCGAGCGAATCAAACGTCGTAACCCCGTAGGCACCGCGGATGGCCGCCGCGCGCTCGGGCGATGCTTCGAACACGCCCACTGTTTCCAAGTGGGGCAGGGCGAGGAGTTTGCGCAGGTGGTACTCGCCCATCTTGCCGACACCGACTATGCCCAAACGCGTTTTGACGCCTGCAGTGTTCACCGGGCAATTCCCTGTTTTGAGTTTTTAATGAACCCCAGGAATGCGTCGACTTCTGGGAGTGCTGGAACTTCTACCGTGGCGCGCTCCAAAGCCTGGCTCACCGTGAGCTTTTGGAGGTAGATAATGCGAAAGGCTTTGCGCAGAGCGCGGATAGCGTCGACAGAAAAGCCTTGGCGCTCCAAACCAATCACATTGAGAGCCTGCACTTCGAAATCGTTTCCTTTGCCAGACAGAAAAGGCGGGAGGTCTTTGCGCAAGAGCGATCCGCCGCCGATAAAGGCAAAATCGCCAACCGTGCAAAACTGGGTCACCGCGGAAACACCGCCAATGGTGACGTTGCGGCCTAAAGTAACATGGCCTGCCAGCTGCACGGTGTTTGCGAGAATGCAGCCCGGACCAACAACACAATCGTGTGCGACATGCGAGTACGCCATTAGGTAAACGCCGTCATGAATGACGGTCGTGCCATGGCCAAACACGGTTCCCCGGTGCACTGTCACCGATTCGCGTAAGACGACTTTGTTGCCGATTTGTACCGTGGTCGGTTCGCCTTTGAATTTAAGATGCTGTGGCTCGCCACCAATGACCGCAAACGGATGCACCTGAACTTCGTCGCCGAGCGTGGTGTAGTCGCGCAAAACGGCGTGGTTGTGGATCACACAGTTTTTGCCCGTGACGACCTTGGGTTCGATAACAGCGTAGGCGCCAACACGTGTGCCTTCACCGAGGTGGGCATCTGGGTGCACAGAAGCCGTGGGGTGGACTTCAACCATCTTTGGTGTCCCCTTCTTCGGGCCGCGCCCCTATCTGCGCTTCGATTCGGCGAACGCGCTTAAAGAGCTCGGGCAGATTCCGCATGCCGCGGTAAATCCGCGTAAAGTCTTTGATGGGGATGGGTGGGTTAAACATGTACGTGTCGTTCGCGGGAACATTAATGGTCGTTCCGCTCTGGCCGCCCATCCGAGCGCCCTGGCCGACGGTGCAGCCCGGGCCAATCGCCGACTGGCCGCCCAACATCACGTCATCCGCCAAAACCGCAGACCCACCGAGGGCGGTCTGCGCGCAGATGATATTGTCTTTACCGATGCGCACATTGTGCCCGATATGCGCTTGATCGTCGGTCTTGGTACCTTGTCCGATGCGCGTGTCGGAAAGCGTGCCACGGTCGACAGTCGAATTGGAACCGAGGCGGACATCGTCTTCGATGATGACTGTTCCTAGGTGTGGCATCTGCACATAGGGGCCATTGCCACCAGCGCGGAAATAACCAAAGCCATCGCCGCCGATAATCGTGCCCGCGTGGATCGTGATGCGATTGCCCAGCTGGATGCGCTCATACAAAACCACTTGCGGGTGCAGATCGCAGTCACTACCGATTTGGACGCCATTGCCTAGAACAACTAGAGGGCCAAGGCGTGTCCGCGGGCCGATGCGCACGCCATCGCCGATACAAGCGTAAGGACCGATGGAAACCGTGGGGTCGATCTCGCAACCCGCGCCGATCGATGCCAGCGGAGAAATCCCATTTTGAGAAGCAGGTGCGCGCAGTGTTTGCGCGACGGAAGCAAAGCTCGACTTCGGATCTTCGACGATGAGCAACGTCAGGTGGTCCTGCGGGCGCGCGAGACGTGCGTTCGTAACGACGACGGCGCCTTCGGCGTGAGGCAAGCGGTCCGCGTATTTCGGGTCGGCGAGAAAACTCAACGAACCTTCGCGTGCGAACTCTAAGGCACGCAAGCAGCGCACTTCGCGATTCGGATCCCCGACAATTTGAGCGCCTATCCGCGCCCCCAATGCTGCCGCGGTTGTAGGAAAGTCGATACCCACCATGCCGTCACCCTATACGGCGCCTGGAACCAAGTAAATGCCGAGCCGGGCGAGAAGACGCATGGCGTCATGGCGGCCGCGTCCGTGTGTTAGAATAGAGGTTCGCATGACATCTCACCACTCGCGTTGGCTGCCTTCGCGAAACCCCCGGTTTGGCCATTTCCTGGCGGCCACCACTGTTTCGCTCGTGGGCACGAATGTTTTCGATATCGCGATGCCGCTCTACGTCCTGCACCGGACGGGGTCTGTCATTGATCTCAGTCTGGTGAGCGTCGCGCTGCAGCTCCCCTACGTTTTGACTGCGCCGCTGATGGGTTACTTAGCCGACCACAGCAGCAAGCGCCGTTCGCTCATGCTTGCCGACTTAGGCCAGGTGTTTTTCCTATTTCTGCTTTCGGCTTACCTTTATTCCGGCGCGGCGCCGCTTTGGCCGATCCTAGGATTGGTCTTTGCCGTGAAGTCGCTGATGCTGCTTTTCGAAACGATTTCACAATTCCAGATGATTCCGGCGCTCTCCGGCCCTGGCGAGCTCACTTCCGGTAATACTTGGTACCTTTCTTTGCACCGCACCATCCAGATCATCGGGCCCCTGCTGGGTGGAGCGCTCGTTTACTTCTGGGGCATCCAGTCCTGCATCTGGGTGAACATCATCTCCTTCGCGGCGACCCTGCATTTCACTTGGTCCTTCCGCAAACTCGATCTGCTGCTTTCCCACAAGAAGGGCGGCGTTTCAGAATCGCTCTCGCTCGCGGCGGTGACTCGCAAATTCCAAGAGAGCTTGCGCTTTATTTGGGCGTCTCCCGTGTTTCACCCATTCATTGTCTTGATGTTTCTGTGGAACCTTTCGTCGTTCACACTGAACTCGCCCGCGCTGACCTACTACTTTACGGCGGCCCACCAGTTCACAGCCGCACAGTACGGGCTGATCGTATCGGTGTTTGGTGTATTGGGAATTTTTGGTTTCATGGCCTCGCCCCGACTCTACCGGACACGCCCCTTTGAAAACGCTTTCGTCGGTTCTGCACTCTGGCAGGCGGTGCTGGGCAGTGTTTGTCTTTTGCCGTTCGGAATGCCGCTTTGGGTGGGCGCGCTTTATGGCCTCTCTAGAGCCGCGAGTTCGGCCCTAAGCCTGGGGAGCTATATCATTCGGCAAACGCGTGTGCCTCCCGAGCACAATGGCGCGATCAATGCGAGCTTGCGGATGTTTTTCATGGCGGCAGCGCCGCTTTCGAGTTTTCTGCAGGGCTGGATTATCCGGGCATCGGCCCTGAGCACGCGTGGCTGAAGGATTCGGGCCGGGTGGAATATGC
>JAIEOG010000276.1 GCA_019750655.1 bacterium | reverse complement strand
CCGCCTGGGCCGCCGCCTGTCAGGCTGGACCTATCAACTCGGCGCCTGGAAGGAAAAGGCGCTGGTCCCGACGCTGAAAGAGTTCCCTTACTTGAACTCTTCGCTCGACGAGCAGAACCAAGAAATCGTCCTCAAAGGCGATTACAACTTTGGTATCGCGACAGATACGCCGCAAGGCTTGATGGTTCCCGTGATTAAGGGCGCCGATGCGAAGAGCATCTGGGAGCTCGCATCGGAAATCACCACCCTTTCGGATAAGGCCCGCAACGGCAAAAGCTCGATGGACGACTTGCGCGGAGGCACTTTCACGCTGACGAACGCGGGTTCGATTGGCGGCGTTTTCGCAACGCCCGTCATCAACTACCCGGAAGTCGCCATCTTGGGCGTGAACGCTATCCGCAAGCGGCCCGTTGTCGTGGACGATGAAATCGTTATCCGCGATGTCATGTTCCTCTCCCTCTCGGTGGATCACCGCGTGGTCGACGGAGCAGATGCAGCTCGCTTTATGAATCGTTTGATCTACTTCTTGTCTGAACCTTCTCGATTGGTGTTTGCATGAAAAACTTCGACGCGATTGTCATTGGTGCCGGCCCTGGTGGTTATGTTTGCGCAATTCGCCTAGCGCAGCTGGGAAAAAAGACCGCCGTGATTGATAAGGCCTATTGGGGCGGTGTGTGCCTCAACGTTGGCTGTATCCCTTCGAAGGCGCTGATTTACGCAGCGACTCAGCACCACAAGATGACCCACGAAGCGGCCGAGATGGGCTTGAACGTCAGCGGCGTGAAAGTCGATCCGAAAAAGCTGCAAGAGTGGAAAGGCACCGTCGTGAAAAAACTCACGGGCGGCGTTGCTGGCCTTCTAAAATCCAACAAAGTGGAAATGTTCAAGGGCAATGCGACTTTCAAAGACGCAAAGACCTTGGAAGTGAAAACGGAAACTGGCGTCGAGACGCTTACGGCTCCGAACATCGTTATTGCCACGGGTTCTCGCCCCGTCGAGATCCCAACCCTGAAGTACAACGGCAAGAACGTCGTCGATTCGACAGGCGCTTTGGAATTTGCGGTGATCCCACCAAAGCTCACGGTCGTCGGCGGTGGCATCATCGGTCTCGAAATCGGGACGGCCTACGCGAAGCTCGGCAGCGAAGTGACCATCGTGGAGATGGCGCCTCAGCTCTTGGGTTCCGTGGATAGCGAACTCGTTGCGGTCGTGGAAAAGAAAGCCCGTAAGATGGGCATCAAAGTACTCACCAGCACGAAAGTATTAGGGCTTAAGGAGAGCGACGCAGCGAAAGCAGCGACGTTGCACCTCGAAGTCGAAGGCGCGGATAAAGCAAAACAGACCATTGAGGCGACGCATATCTTGGTATCCGCTGGCCGCAAGCCAAATACCGACGGTATCGGCTTAGAGAAGCTGGGCATCAAACTCGACCAGCGTGGGAACATCCTGACGGATAACCAAAGCAAGACGGGTGTGGGCGGTGTTTATGCTATCGGCGATGCCGCAGGCGCACCCCAGCTCGCACACCGTGCGTCGATGGATGGCCTCTTGGTGGCTCACAATATCGCCGGCGAAAAATCCTTTAAGGACTATAAGTCGATGCCCTGGGCTGTGTTCTGCGATCCTGAAATCGCAGTTTGCGGTTTGACGGAAAAAGAAGCGCAAGAAAAAGGCATCAAGTACCGCGTGGGGAAATTCCCCTTCGTGGCCAATGGCCGCGCGCTTTCGACGAACGAAACCGATGGTTTTATCAAGGTCCTAACGGCCGAGAACAACGAAACGATCCTCGGCGTGCACATGGTCGGCCCCGAAGTTTCTAACCTCATCGCGGAAGCCAACCTGGCAGTGGAAATGGGTGCCTGCGCGGAAGACATCATCCGCACGGTGCACACGCATCCGACGTTGCCAGAAGCTTTCCCAGAAGCAGTGGAAGCGGCGGTGTTCCAGCCGATCCATATTTTCAAACCACCGACCGCAGGAGCCGGGCATGGGCGCCCCAGCGCACACCCAGCTCGCGTCTAAACGCCTTGAGATCTGGGATCTCGGGCTAGAAGACTATCTAAAAACCTATGAGCGCCAACGCGCGGCGGTCGCGCGCGCGAAGGAAGATCCGGAACAAGGCGATGGTCTGTTCTTCGTGGAACACCCGGCGGTTTATACGTCGGGGCGTCGCTCAGCCGGCACGCCAGTCGATCCTTCCCTGCCGCTTGTGGAAATCGAGCGCGGTGGGGAGATGACCTTTCACAACCCAGGCCAGCTGGTGGCGTACCCGATCTTGCGTCTCCAAGGCGCGCAGAAAGATCTCCACGCCTATTTACGTAATCTCGAAGAAGTCTTGATACGGGTGCTGGGAGATTTCGGTTTGCCCGGAGAGCGCCACGCGGGTGCTACAGGTGTTTGGGTCACGGGGCGCGAGAAGAAAATTGCTAGCATTGGCGTAGCGGTTTCCTCCTGGGTCACGTACCACGGCACAGCGCTCAATGTGTGCAACGATCTTTCAGGTTTTGCTCGCATCAACCCCTGTGGATTTTCCGCGGATGTGATGACTTCTCTTGCGGCGGAACTCGGCGGGCGCGGCCCGGCAATGGACGAAGCGAAACACTCTTATCTCCGGCATTTTCAGGAGATCTTCCGATGAAAACTCTGGTGCTCACCCTTTTCTTAGTGAGCCGTCTCGCGTTTTCTGCAGAGATCAGCATCGCAGACACGGCAGAAGCCGTGGTGCGCTCCTTTGCGGCAGACTCGCGGATTAAGGATCTTCGGGACGATCTCGATTTGCTCTTCAAGGGATTTTCCGCCCAAGAGCGTGAAGCGTGGGATCAGTATTGGAATCGCCTGCAGGTCGGGCAGTTGAATTTAGAAGCCGTGGATCTGCAAATCGCGGCCCAACCAGCTGGCACTCCCGAAGCCTTGCTAAAACCCCTGTCGGATTTGAAATTTAAGTTTCTCGAAGGCCTGTTTGAGGATTTAGAGGGTCTGGAGAAACTCACCGCTGCCCGCGCGAAAAAGCAGGGATTTAAGCCAGTGGATAACGGCGAGAAGCAAGCGCACAAGCTGACTCTTGAGAAGGGTAAAAAGCAGTTCACTCTGACCTTTTTTCCCGCAGGAAATATCTGGGCAGAGCTTATCGATGAGACGGGGCCGATGGCTCTGGAGACAGATCTCCGCAAACTCTTTCCTGCGGGCTCCACGTTCCCCTGGCGCCAGGGGGATTCGAAAATCACCAACACCGTTTTCTTACAGCTGACCCCAGGTGTTTCGGATTACGAATTAAAGGCGGGAATCTACGACGATACCGCCGATGCGCTCATGGAGTCTCTACAGGTAGGCGGTGAGTACAGCGATTCGCTCTTCGAGGTGGAAAAGGGCGTGAAGAAAGCCGGGGCCACTCTGCGAAGTCACAAGGACGAGATTTCCATCAAGCGTTTGAAAGAGCAGCAGTAAGAACGTTTTAGAGTATCTGGCTGTAGCCGACCTGGAAGACAGGGGCGACCGCCGTCGATGGGTGCGGGACGAACATCAAAGGCAAGCCACCCAGCTGGAAGCTAAACCCGGACCAGTTCAACCCGTACGAAAGCCCCACGCCGCCAAAGTCGGTATCTTTTTCGTCCGTGCGTGAATGGCTGCGCGCCACGGTTGCGGCAAGGAACTGCAAGAGCGACCCTTCGCGATCAAAAACCCAACCGACATCCAATTGTGCGCCATAGGCCTGCGTGCCGATGTAACCACCCGATGCGCGCACGAGTAGGGGCAAGTCGGCCGTACCCCACACGCCGAGGTTTGCATTGAGCATTGCAGGGAAGCCCAACGAAACCCCCGCTTCTTTTAGAAGAAATGCGGGTTCCTCGAGGGTGGCGTCGCTTTCCACTTCTTCCGCCAAGGCGAGAGAGCCGTGAAAAAAGCATAAGGCCAAAAGCAAGTGTTTCATCGCAAGGAGCCTACCACAGCCGGGCTCTTTTGGAATACGCCCGGGCGAATGGCACAGCTCGTGAACCTCCTTAAGAGATTCGAGGGATTCGTGCGAGGGGGCATTCTAAAAATCGCCTGTTTTTTAGCCATCTGGACAGCCTCGCTTTGGGCTAACCCGAACGCCGTTGCTTCTCCCCAGATAGCACCCCCTGAAACACCCGTTGCAGTAGCGCCCGCATGTGACACAGCTTTTCAAGCGCTCGATCGTTTCTCTGAAACCCATTTCGTAAAAACGCTAGAGTCCGATTTCCCCGGGGCGAAGATTGAAAGACTCAATGCCGAGGGCAATGTCTATCGGGTGGAGCTTCCGGATGGTAGTCGGCATATTGCCAAAGCCGCACGCTTAGGAGGCGCTCAACGAGATGTTCGTCTCGAAGCCGAGTTTAAGCGCATGCAGTCTCTCCCGCATGACCAGTTTGCCCAACCTATTGCCTACCAGCCCGGGGGTCCATTTCGCCCGGCCTATTTCACCATGAAGATTTACAACGGGGGGGCGTTAGACGGCTTACTGGAGCGCCTTGGACCAAAAGTAGCGCCTTTAGAAATGATCGACCTTTTTGAAATGGTGAGTGTTCCACTCGGTACTTTGCATGAAAGAAAGTACGGCAATGGCGACGTGAAAGCGCCCAACTATCTCGTGGAATTAAAAGGGGGCAAAATCAGAAAAATAGTGATGTCCGATGTAGATACCGTCAGTAGCTTAACTTTCAACGCTTCCTTTTCGCCTGATTATGTCGACCACGATTTTTCTCCGAACGAGAATGGGTTTCTTAGCTCTGTGAAGCGCCGAGATCTCAATGCGCTGCGCATCCTTTTGCAAAACATGGCTCTGGGCACCGAAAAGGAAAATCTGCCAGCGCAGTATTTATCCAGGGCTAAATATGTCCATGGAGAAAAAGGCCCGACTTACCCGCTCTCTAGTCTAAACGCGAGCCCTCATGCGATTAACCCGGATGTCCATCCTGTGATTTCAGCTTTGGCGTTTGGCCGTTTCGAATCTGTCGAGCAATTCCAGAGCGTCTTAGAACCCGCTCGTGAAGCGATCCGCACGGGCGACATAGATAAGTTTTTTCGAGAGACCTATATTCCGATGCAGGAGAAGAACCAGGGCACGGCAGGTTATGCAGTTTTTGCTTCCAAGAGCAAAGAGCTCGCTGATAGCGCCGCGCGGACTTCGGCTCCTTGGGCGAAACGCGTAGCCCAAACCTTTGTGCAAGGTTTTAAGAATTATTTCTCGCCTCCGGTGAAACCGGAATACCACGACATTCTAGCGAGGTAAGCCGCGTGGCATGCCCTTTGTACTCTTTGGTCGAATAGGGGGAAAAGTGCGCGCCAGCGCTCTAAAATTCGTCTGCCTTTTAGTCATCTGTCCAGCTTTGCTGCGCGCCGATCCGCTCATGGAGGCACCCGCAGGCCACATAACCTGCGAGCAGGCCTTTACGGTAGCCGACCCGCTCAGAATCCGGCGCAACCCCACCGACGACACAAAGACGGTTTCTCCGAATCTTTTCAGAGCAGTCCTACAAGAGGATTACCCGACCGCCGAGATTTCCCTCATCAATGCGCGCGGCAATGTCTTTGAGCTCAAATTCCCCGATGGGACAAAGCTGGTCGCCAAAACGGGCTGGGGCCCGAGCCTTGAGGAGCGGAGGTTGAAAGCCGAATTTGATCGCATGAATGGATTGCCCGCGACTTTGTTTGCGCACGCCCGCGAGTTCAAGCCGGAGCGAGACCATAAACCGGCCTATTTCACTATGCGGGACTATAACGGCGGGTCCTTTGACACGCATATTGAAAGGCTGGGTCCTGAAATAGCGCCGTTAGAAATGCTGCGCCTTTTTGAAATGGCCAGCGCGCCTTTGGGAGAGCTGCACTACCGTGGGTTAGGGAACGGAGACTTTAAGGCCTCGAACCTTCTCGTAGATACGGAGGGAGACGGTAAAATCCAAAACATCGTGATGACGGACGTTGACTCAGTCGTAGGACTCTATTCCGACGTCGGTGCTCGAGTGCATTCTATCGACTATCTAGACCCAGATTTGACGCCGGCAAGCCCCTTTTTCCCCCTTCAATTACAGCGGCGAGATATGAACGCTCTGCGGATCGTTTTCCAAGAGATGGCGTTGGGTAAGAGGAAGTTCAATCTCGATTCCGATGATCTTCGTAAGGTCGATCGTCTCATGCAGAGTGGAAACAAGGTCTATACGAGGACTTACACCGCGTTAGCCCACAGCCCGCATTCCATCGACTCGCGGGTGCACCCTGTGATTTCAGCTATCGCCTATTCCGAGTTCAAATCCGTTGAAGAGCTTCAAAAAGTCTTAGGGCCTGCTCGAGAGGCGATCCGCACGGGAAACTATGACAGGTTTTTCAATAAGACGCTTTTGCCCCTTCAGAAACAGAATCTGTCAGCCCCAAAATACGCTGAGCTCATTGCTTCTAGCAGAGAGCTTACCGAAAGCGCTGTGCGGAGCGGCTCTCCTTGGATGGTGCAAGTGGCACGGAATACCTTCCGGGTGATTGGCCAGTTTTTGCAGCCGGTACGGGGAGCCCAGGCCCGCTAACCGTCGTTGCCGATAGCCTCTACGGGGCAAGCCGCCATGGCATCTTCACACTGCGCTTCTTCTTCCGGAGTTTCAGGCTGGCGGTAGCAGATATCGTGGTCGTTGGTTTCCGCCTCGCGGAAATTATGCGGGGCCGCCTCCGAGCACACGCTGCACAGGATGCACTTTTTATCGACTTAAGGGGTTGCTTGATTATATTTATGGAAAAGCGTATGTGAGCATCAACTATTG
>JAIEOG010000145.1 GCA_019750655.1 bacterium | reverse complement strand
TTAGGGCCGCAGCTTAAATAGCGGCATGTCAGAACTCTTACGCACCCCTTTGTTTACCCAACACCAGAATCTCAAAGCGCGGATTGTCCCGTTTGCGGGCTACCAGATGCCCGTGCAGTACGCAGGTGTATTAGAGGAAGCCAAACAAGTGCGCACCCACGCCGGGCTTTTTGATGTGAGCCATATGGGCCAATTGCGCGTGCGGGGCAAAGGCGCGCTCGAAGCCGTGAATGCGTTGCTCACCAACGACCTTTCCAAGACGCAGCTCGGCCAAGCGCAGTACTCTTTGGTTTGCAACCCGGAGGGCGGAATCATCGACGACGTTATCGCCTACCACCGCGGGCCGGAAGAGATTTTCATTTGCGTGAATGCTTCGAACCGCGCGGCCGTCTTTGCGTGGTTCCAACAACACTTAAAAGGTGCGAGCCTCGAAGACCTTAGCGATTCCTTAAGCCTCCTCGCCGTGCAAGGCCCACGCGCAGAAGAGATCTTAAGTGAGTGCAGCGATCCGCAGGTTGCCAAGAATTTGAAGTACTACTGGGCCGCCGAATCCAAAGTCTTTGGTGAGCCTTGCTACCTCTCGCGTACGGGATATACCGGCGAGGACGGTTTTGAAATTTACGTCCGCAACGAAGCCGCTCCACGCATCTGGCAAAGCTTGATGGAACTCGGCGCTCCCAAGGGCCTAGCCCCGATTGGTCTCGGCGCGCGCGATACACTGCGCCTGGAAATGGGTTACCCCTTACATGGCCACGAGATCAGCACCGAGATCTCTCCCTTTGAAGCGGGCTTAAACTGGGTGGTGAAATTGAAAAAAGCGGGCGGATTTATGGGCCAACCGACTTTGCAAAAACTCTTCGAAGCAGGCCCACGCAAAGTCCTGCGCGGCTTTGCCGTCGAAGACCGCCGCATGGCCCGCCAAGGCGCCGAGATCTACACGCCGGCAAAAGTGAAAGTCGGCACCGTCACGAGCGGAACCTTCAGCCCACACCTCCACCACCCGATCGCACTGGGATTTGTGGACGCGTCTCAAGCCGATGCAAAGGACTTCCTACTAAAAGTGCGCGAAGAACTGGTTCCGATGCATACACGCCCTCTTCCTTTTGTGCCGTCTCAAGCTAAGAAAAAGTAAGGCTTTCCGGCCTGTATACACCTTAGGCAGTCCGCCTAGACCCGAACGAAATCGAAATTCTCGAGTGCTTTCAAGGGCCACGCCCCTGTATTCTTAGAGAATGCACCCCTGTTTTCCCTCGGGCGCGCGGCGCAAAGCGTTCTTTGGGGGGTGGGTGTATTCTTTTCTAACCAGTTAAAATCAAAGCAAAGTGCCAGCCGCCAAGCCATGGCACCTCGGTTGCAAAACTGTAGGTTGTAGACCTCGTGTGCCTAGGGGCCCGGGGCGTGAATGCGGAGCGGAAGATGAAGAAGACGGTTGCTGCGCTAGTAGTTTTTAGCCTGTTGAATGTTCCTGGGATGGCCGCGGACGGCGACATCCACTCTTCGGGTGATATTTCAGATTTTATCCAGCAAGACAAGAAGACCACTCGGCCAGTGGGCATCTGGGACATTGAGAAGTACCTCTCGTTCCTCTCTTCGACGGATATGTTCTGGAGTCCCAAGTCCTCGCTGCGCCGGCAGTACCAGCAAGCCCTCCCCGTCGCGATCGAAAAAGCGCGCAAGGGCGATGAAAAAGACATCTCTGAAATCCTCGCAGAGCTTTTCGATACGGTGAGCGATGCGAAGAAAGCTAAAATCGCGCAGGCCGCCGAAAAAGAGCGCAAACTTAAAGAGGAAGAAGAACCACTCGATAAAGACGCTTTGGCTCTCTTGGATCGCCTGGTTTGGGGCGCTCAAGGCCTCACCGGTAACCCTGTGCGCAATGAAAAGAGCGAACCTTTCAACAAAGCTTTCCTCGGAGACAAAGGCGCTTTTGCCCTGCAGAAAAAGAAAACCAACTCCGAGATTCTGGCGCTTATCAAAAAGATCAATAACCCAAACACCACGGATGCCAGCCGCGCCAAAGACAAAGAGATTCTCCGCGGTAAGCTGACGCTCGACGCGGCATTGGCTTGGTACGATTCCCAAATGCGTGAAGGCAATAAAGAGGACGCCCTGGCGATGATCAAAGCCATCAGCTGGATCGATCCCCGCACGAAACAACGCTATCTCGACCTTTTCCACGGCACGGAAGCCGAGCGCTTGTACCTGGGATCTTCGGACGAGCAAATTGAAGACGCTTTGGAAAGCTACGGCAAAGCTAAGGGCGGGATCCACACCGCCACCATTGCCGGTAAAGAGCACACCAGTGTTCCTACGGAACTCGTCTCCAAAGGCGGGCAACTCGTGGCAAACGAACGCCCCATCGGCGTTGAACCCCCGAAAGCGTTACGCGACCAACAAGTCGCTCATTTGATCAGCGCCGCGAAAGAAACGGCACCCCTCGCAGTCGGTGCCGCGGTAGCCGGGACGTTCTTTGCGATTCCCGCCGCTGCCCCCCTCGCGCCGGTAGCCGCTGCGGCAACCGCGTCAGCGTTGAGCGGGCAAGCGATACTCAATGGTTGCAATGCGTCGGCTTGCCACAGTGGTTGGCCGAAATCGGTCCGTGCAATGTCCGACGCCGTGGCACAGAAACGCATGCCACCCGCGGGCGCACCAGCGCTCTCGGCCGCGGAAATCTCGGCGCTCCAATCGCTCCCAGGTTGGTAATCGCAAAGCCGTTGACTTGGCCAGTTAAACCCCTATCTTTACCCGTCTAAAGGGGTTCTCAATGGCCATTCCGAAGGATTTACATTTTACGAAAGAGCACGAGTGGGTTCAGGTCGATAACGACCAAGTCGCCACCATCGGCATCACCGACTTCGCGCAAGAGTCGCTGGGCGATATCACTTTCGTCCAGCTCCCCAAAGAAGGCGAAGAAATCCGCAAAGACGATCCCTTTGGCGTTGTGGAATCCGTGAAAGCGGTCAGCGATCTTTACGCTCCCGTTACGGGCCGTGTCATGGAGGTCAACCAACCCCTCCTCAGCGCACCAGAACTGATCAACGAGGACCCCTATGTCGATGGGTGGTTGATCAAAGTCGAGATGAAAGAGCCCGACGACATCGCCGATCTGATGTCCTCCGAAGAGTACAAAGGCTACGTCGAAGAGCAACAAGCTTAATAGGCGCCGGCACCCCTAACCTGTCCTATTTCTTTTCTTTCTCCGCCAAACCGAGTATTTGTTTAGGCGGAGATCCCTTTGCGTACACCGCAGTCAAACAACCCGCTATCCGCAGGGAACGGTCCGCTTTACCTTTCTCTGCCCTCTTTGGGGCTCACGGGCACTCTATTGGGTTTGTTTCTGCTGACGGCCTACCATTTCTGGTTGGCCGCAACGCTACCGCCGTCTCCCGATGAACTTTATTACTGGGCTTGGGCCCAGAAACTCCAGCCGAGTTATTTTGATCACCCACCGATGGTGGCGTATGCCATTCGTTTTTCGACGGCACTCTTCGGAAACTCACTCACTGCGCTCCGCCTTCCCGCGATTGGAATGTCACTCGTCGTTTTCTTGGTGCTACTCGCCATCGCCAACCGCGGCATTCTTGCGTGGCTTGTTTTTCTGACGCCACTCAGTCTTTACGGTTCGGTTCTCATCACTCCGGATTTGCCACTCGCGTTTTTCTGGATGCTTTACGCACTTTGGCTGGGACGCATCAACGCAACACTCGATGGTTGGAGCCATGACCCCGTGACGCGCGTGTACCGCGCCTCACCCGTGGCCTGGAGCCAGTGGATTTTGGGCGGTGCTATTTTAGGGTTTGGGGGATTGAGCAAATACACCATGGTGCTCGCGGTACCCTGTGCGCTTGTTGTTTTTGCAACACGCACACGCCTGCGCGCCTGGGGCCCTGGTTTTCTTTTACACTTACTGATTGCGGGGCTTTTGGTCGCCCCTGTGTTGGGCCACTTTTGGCGCCTCGATTTCGCACCTCTCCACTTTCAGTGGAACCATGCCATGAAGGCGGATGGTTTTTCGCTGAGCCAGAGCTTTGAATTCCTCTCAGGCCAAGCGCTGCTCATTGGTCTTCTACCTTTGCTGTTATTGCCATGGGTCCTCATGCGGGGCCGCGACCTTTGCGCCGACCCGCGCAGCCAGGTTTATTTCTGGTTCTTTGTGTTGCCGATGGTTTTCTTTCTCTACCGGTCATTCCGTCTGAAACTCGAGGGGAATTGGGCCATCGTCGCTTACCTCACTTTCTGGCCGGTGGCCGATAGGCTGCTTTCGTGGAGTTCTTTTCGCACCTTAGTCCGCGGGTTGGTTTTCCTGGGATTTGCTGTTCCCTTGTTACTTTCTGCGCTGATCTTCGTCCACCTCATCCACCCCATAGAACGCATTCCGCCGAAATCCGATCGCTTTGGTGTTTTGCGAGGGCAATGGGATGTCGCACACTCAGTGGCAGAACGTTTTCGGCAGTCGCCCCCCGCAGGCCCACTTTGGGTTTCGGATTACCAATGGACTTCGTATTTGCGTTATCTGGGACTTCCCGCGCAGCAAATCTTTCCGGGCAGCCGGCCGAGCCAGTTCACACCGCCCGATCAAGATCCCTGCGCACAAACGGATCTCACAGCGGTGCAAACCAACGATTTGCACCCTGAAATCCTGAGCTGTTTTCCGGTTCAAAAAATCCTAGACGCCATCCCCGTGTACTCGCGACAAACAAAGGTAGGCCACATATGGCTGGTGCAGTACGCAAAGCAAAACTAAGGCACCTGATTTTTTCGGGCCTGCTCATTGTGGCGCTCGTGGAAGTCTATTCCGTGCTTCCCGCGCGCCGTCTCAAAGTCTCTCGGCAGCCAAAGCATGCTTCTGGGGCAATTCATGTGAGCGCAGGGGACTTGGGGCCAGTCCGTGCGCGCCAGCTTGCTAAAGCGGCCGCACGCGCGGGGCTCGACTTTGTTATTTTTGCGGATCTCGATCGCACTCTCGAATCCACAGCCCTCCCCGGCGATGAAGGCGTCGACCTCTTTTCCGAAATCGAAGTTCCGACTCCCGCAGGGCATGCGCTTTACTTTTACTCACACACAGACCTCGCCGGAAGCACCCCCAAACGCCTGCGCGAGCTAGCTTGGAAACATTACTTAGGCGGTGAATCTGTTGGTGGATCCTTTCTGGTTGTGGCTCACCCGGCGAGCCTCTTCAAACCGTGGGAACGTCTGGATCGTTACAGCGAAGGCGTGGAGCTTATCAACCTTAAGTCCCAGCTCGAACAGCAGATGCTCAACCGCCCCTTGTCGTTTGCGGTGGCTTTTGCGCTGGCGCCTTTGAATTCCTATCTGGCATTGATGCATCTTTACGATTTTCCCGAACGCGAAATCCAGGCTTGGGACGCTTCTCACCCCGTATCGCCTGGCCACTTTGGCATTGTGGGTTCCGACGAAAGCTCGCAAATGCCGTGGCTGGACAAAGCGGGACTCACACTCCCGCCAACAGAGCTCGCGTTGGGAGCCGCTTCTAATGCGATCATCTTAGACGCACCGCTCGCTAAAACAGCAACTGAACGCCAAACCCAGATCTACCAAGCCTTGAAAGAAGGCCGGAGTGCGATGGTCCTCCACGCCATTCACCCGTTTGAGGGCAACGATTGGTTCGTCCAATGCGGGGAAAAACAATACCGTGTGGGTGCGCGTTTCCCCTGGTCGCAGGGCTGTGAAATGCACGTGGAGACGCCCCCGGGCCTAGGACACAAACGCATCGTGTTTGTACGCGACGGACAGAAGATAGCCGAAAGAACAGCCGCAAAACCGAGCGAAACGCTCGCGCTCGAAGGCCCCGGCGTTTACCGCGTGGAAGTCTGGGTACGCCAGACCTCGCTGCTGCGCTTAGCACTCAACCGTGAGGCGCCTTACCTCATGTACAATCCGCTTTACGTACGCTGATTCGCCCAGTTCAATAGCGTCATGGACCATCTTTGGGCGCCTTGGCGCATGGATTTTATTAAGGGCGAAGGGCCGACGGGTTGTATTTTTTGCACCCTGCCCGCCCAGGGAAAAGACCGCGAAAGCCTGATCGTCCACCGAGGCAAACAGGCCTACATCATCCTGAACAAATTCCCGTACAACAATGGCCACCTCATGATCGTCCCGACGTTGCACGTCGCCGACTACCTAGCCGTGCCAGACGCGGTGCTTACGGAAATGAATGCTCTAACCAAGCTTGCGACCCGCGCACTAAATGAAAAGCTGAAACCTCACGGCTTCAATATCGGCATGAACCTGGGCGCCGCTGCCGGCGCGGGCGTGAAAGAGCACCTGCACGTGCATGTGCTTCCGCGCTGGAATGGCGATACGAACTTTTTGCCCGTACTCGCCGACACGAAATGCATGCCGCAGCATTTACTCGAGAGCTACGACGGCCTTCAACCTTGGTTCGCTAGCAACGCCTGATGAAAGCTCTTAAGATCATCCCGTTTCTAATCATCGTTCTTTTGCTGGTCTACTTTGGGTTGCTCTTCGTGGAGAACAACCAGGATCCCGTAAGCCTGCATTTTGGCGCGCGCACGACACCTTCTGCACGCCTGGGATTTGTTGTGATGACGAGCGTGCTTGTAGGCATTATTCTGGGTATCAGCTTGGCGGCAGCCCAAGTGGGTCTCTTACTTTTTCAAAACAGAAGTTTGCGGAAGCGGTTAGGGGGGAACACCGCGGTACGCCATGGCAGTGCACCGTCCCCCCAGGACAAACCGGTGGCATGAACATCCTTTTTCTAGAG
>JAIEOG010000151.1 GCA_019750655.1 bacterium | reverse complement strand
TATCTAAAACTTTCAGGCCATAGCTACTATCGCTGAGATTGAGATTCCCTTTGGCATCGACATCAAAGAGCGGCTGCCCCGCTGCTAGCCGCGTGGAGCCCAAATAAGCCACTGTCCCCGCCGGCGATTGCATCAGCGTTACGCCGATAGATTGATCGCCCGCGCTCGGGTTGGGAAAGACATCATCTTTTGCAAAGGCCTGATCGAAGGCAGCGTTGGAACAAGAGATGGAAAAAACTACGGGCGTCATCGCGCCGCCTGTGGCTTGGGCTAGCTCGCGGGAGGAAATGGATTCCTGTTCGACCATCCATTGGTTTCCAAACCCATGATCCAAGGAATAGACCAGCGGGGCATCGCCTCCGCCGCTCAATGTGTCGAGGACGCCATCGCGCGTGTAGTTGCCGGAAGTGCGGAAATACTTTGCAGCCCCCTTCCAATCCGCTTGCGGCCCCAGCGCGCGCAGCGCGCCCAGCTCTCCGATGTAGAAGGGGCCACCGAAAGCTTTCCCCCCAAAAAGCGTCAGCTCCCGAGCTGCCTTCGGCGCTTCTATTCTCCAGTTATCGACTTTTTTGAGATAGGCCTTCACCTGCTCGTTCGTCTGCAATGGCAGTCGCCCGACGACAGCTTGCGGCGTCAGGCAAGTGTCGGTAGCGGCATAACACTGATCCGAAGCCACGAACTTCGCACCGAAGCCTGCGCGGACCCCGAAGTAATAACTGGGAGGGACAAGATCCCCGGTGCCCAAGACAGTGAGATAACGGATGCCGTTCGGACCGATCCGCTTTTGGAAGTAATGTGCGAGCTTGCGCGCGACGGCATACGGATAGCCTTTACCGGTCTGCGAGTCATAGGCTTCGACTGCGGCATCAGAGGCCGCGCGATCTTTATACCCATAGGGCAACTGGTCTTCCGGTATTTCGGCTTCCGTCGGTAGAACATCCTCTAAGAAAACAATCTGCGATTGCACGCCATAACGGTTCGCGTGGAAGGATCGCAGTAGGTGCGCGCCTTCCTCCAGCGCTTTCGGGGCTAAGATCACGGCCGTAGGGGTATTTGCGGGAACGCCAATCGCCGAGGCAAAGGGCTGCTTGCGTCGCGATCCCACCAAGACAAGCGAGCGAACAGTCCGGGTTTGCCCCGTCGCCATTTCCAACTGCACAGGAAAAAGCTGTGCGCGGCGCCCGTCGTCTGTGAGCCGCGCAAAAAAGCCGGGGAAAATCGGCCCTGGGTCGGGGGAACGGAATTCCACCGAGGGATCCTTCGTCCACAAAAACGTTTCCGGGAGAAATTCCAAGGGTGCTGGATTCGTCGCAGGTTCAAACTCCAGGGATTCAAAGCTAAGAGAAGTGACGGCTTCGGGCAGTTCGACTTCGAAGTAAGGCACGACCGGAAGCGTTTCCACACGAAAACTCTTGCTCCCCGGCATCTCGACACGGACTTTGCCGCCTTCCGCAGGGATCCACTGCGGCGCTGGAAACTGAATCGCTTTGTGAAAGACGGCTTCGGAAAGTGGAAGGGCAAAGGCCGGGAGCGCAAAGCAAAATGCGGCAACTCCCAACCGAAGAAAGGACACGCGCACCCCTGATAAGCGAAAAGTGCCGCCGAACACCCCCATGCTCGGCGACTCTATTTCTCTCGGCCGGAACTGCCCGAGTCACCCTCAACCCATGACTCACCCTGACGTACTTAAAGATCGAACACAAAAACTTCCTGAGTTCGCCGGGGGATTTTCTTAATTTTTGTTAATGGGCAAAACCGCTTATCTTATTGAAATACATACCTTTTCAGCACTTATGTGAAATTCTATCGTCGGTGTTCCCTCGTGAAATAAAAAGGTTGCCGCTCTAGGGGAATTACCGTAATAAACACTGGCATTTATTTTTCTTGGATTAGGAAAGCACATAATGAGAATCGCCATTCTGGGACGCAAAGTAGGTATGACCCAAGTCTTCGACGACAAGGGTGCCTTGATCCCAATCACTGTTGTCGACACCACGGGCTGCATCGTCTCCCAGGTTAAAACCAAAGATAAAGACGGCTACACAGCTCTCCAACTCGCCGTGAGCGATATTAAGCCGCAAAACGTGAAAAAAGCCGTCGCGGGCCACTTCAAAAAAGCTAGCTCCCCGGCAAAATCACACATCCGCGAAATCCGTCTGGAAGATTCCGACGACGTGGCGCCGTTGCAGGCTGGCACGAAGGTTTCCGCGAGCATTTTCCAAAAAGGCGACGTTGTGGACGTCACCGGCATTTCTAAAGGCCGCGGTTTCGCGGGCGTTATGAAGCGCTACAACTTCCGCGGTAAGCACGCGACGCACGGTACTCACGAGTACTTCCGTCACCCTGGTTCTGCCGGTACGAAGACCTTCCCGGGCCGTATCATGAAGAACAAAGGGATGCCGGGCCACATGGGCGATGTGAAAACCACCGTCCAGAAAATGGAAATCATCGATGTGAAAGCAGAAGAAAACCTGCTCTTCATCAAGGGTGGTATTCCAGGCTCGCGCGATAGCAAGCTGCTGGTCCGCTTGGCCGTGAAAACCGGCAAGCACAAGGACCGCTCGCTCAGCGCAAGCGCACCAGCTGATAAGTAATCGGGTCACCCCCAAAATCCGAAGGTAGTTTAGGGAGCGGCAGGGCTTTGCCCTGCCCGAGCCCCCTTGCGACCAACGCTTCGAATTCCTTTTGCGACCATTGCGAGAGATTTGCGGAGACGTAGACTGCTGCGCCAGGGGCTGTCACAGCCCGCACTAAGCCCAAGAGACCTTCCAAGTCCTTACGCAGAGAGAATGGCTTGCCCTTCTTTGCACGGCCGAAGCTGGGCGGGTCGACAATCACCAAATCGTACTTCTCGCCCTTTTTAGCCGCTTTCTCGAGGAACACGCGTGCATCCGTTTGGAAAAAGCGGTGCCCTTCTGGAGCAATTCCATTGGCTGCTAAGTTCTTGCGGCCCCATTCGAGGTATTTCTTAGAAACATCCACGCTCGTCGTCTCTGCCCCCGTCGTGGCGCAGTAAATGGAAAAAGCGCAGGTGTAGGAGAAGAGATTGAGCACGCGCTTGGCCCCAAGCTGGGCTAAAGCCTCACGGTTGTTCCGCTGGTCGAGAAAAAGACCGACCGAGAAACCATCGTAGGGGTGAATGAGAAACTTCCGGCCATTCTCCTGGATTTCGAATTCCGGGGCACTGGCGGCACCAAAGAACGGCTTCGGATCCTTCAAAGCCTCTTCTGGCATTTCACCCGAGCGATCCGCCACGAACTTTTTGAAATAGACTTGAGAAATGCCTGCGTTTACCACACACCACTGTGCCGCTGAAATCAATTCTTCGGCTGCGTAGTCGCATCGGCCTTCAAACCACTGGAAGACAGCGGTCGGACCAAAGACTTCCACCACGAGGCCAGGAACGCGGTCCCATTCGGCATCGAGCAGGCGGTAAGCCTGGGTGGACTGCTCACGCAGTTCAGCTAACAACGCTTGCCGCCGCTGCCACGCTTGTTCCAGTTCTTCTATAACCATGCTGCCCACTCCTGCTCCGCGGGCCGCGGAAGTTCGACGCGGATGCGTTCTTCGGGCTTAGTCGCGTGATCGAATTCTAACGACGAGGCAATAAGCCCAATGCCGTCGCGGTTAAACCCTAGCGTGGCGCCGTACTTCCGATCACCCGCTAAGGGGTGCCCCAGTGCTGCCATCTGCGCGCGGATCTGGTGTTTGCGCCCGGTCTCAAGCCGAATGCGCAAAAGGCTGAAGGATTTTCCTGCTCGCAGCACTTCGTATTCCAAAACCGCTTTTTTACGATCGGGCGCGGGATCGGCATGCACTTGCACGGGTTGCCCCACGCCACTTTCTTGAAGGTAGTGTTCTACTCGCCCTGCAGGCGCATCCGGCTCGCCCTCGACGAGTGCGTGGTACGTCTTTTCGACCGTATGCGTGCGGAACTGTTCCGAGAGGCGCGCCGCCCCTTTTGAGGTCCGCGCTAGCACCACAACCCCACCGACCGGCCGATCCAGGCGGTGGATGAGCCCTAGATAGACTTTACCTGGCTTGAAGTACTTGCTCTTCAGGTAGTGGCGGACGGCGTCCAACAAAGTCGGCTCGCCCGAAGCATCCCCCTGAATGAGGAGCCCCACGGGCTTGTTCACTGCAATCAGGTGGTTGTCCTCATAAAGGACTTCTAAAGGGAGAAGATCTTCCATGGTTTGTGTTATAGAACGCGCAGTGTTTAAGCCGCGCTCGCATTCTCGCTCAGGCCGTCCAGGCCGCCCGAAGGGCCATCGCCCTCCGCCGCCTCCCGCTCCGACTATGGAGCGGATGGACGCCCTACTCCGCAAAAGCGGAATTCGCCTATCCGAAGGGCCCCTAAAGCAGCTGTGGCGGTACCATAATCTGCTCCGCCAGCGCAATGTGGGAAACGAGCTCACCCGTTTGATTGGCTTTGAAACCATCGTAGTGAAGCACTACGTGGACTGCCTTATCGTCGGAAACTTCATCCGCTTGCCCTCGCCGCTTGTTGACGTAGGCACCGGCCCTGGTTTTCCCGGCGTGCCGCTCAAGATTCGTTACCCAAACATCGAAATGATCCTGGCCGAGCCGCGGCCCAAACGCGTGGACTTCCTCCACGAGGTAATCCGCGAGGTTGGCCTACAAAAGACGACCGTTTTCGAACACCGGGTGGTGAGCCAGAGCTTCTCGCAGCCTGTCCAAGGGGTGATTACTCGAGCTGTGGAAGTGATGGATAAGACATTGCTGCGCACCTCGGGAAGCCTGGTCGTGGGAGGCCAAGCTATCTTCATGAAGGGCCCGAACTGCGACGAAGAAATCCGCACCGTGCAGGAACGTTTTGGCGAACATTTCGAACTGACTTTGGATCAGGCCTATACGCTTCCGGACACCACGCACCACCGCCGCCTGGTGGTCTGGACTAAAACTTCCCAGTTACCCGCTCGCGGCTACGCGGCTGCTGATGAAGCAGACTCTACTGAACTAAACTAGTTTCATTGCCCGCGTATTGGACGGGTGCTAGACCCTGGCACCATGAAGTATCTATCGACCGCTCTCTTATTTATCGTTTTAGCAACCCCTGGCGTTGTCGCCGACGATGTTTACCGCATCGAGATCAGCCCAGAAGGCCGGGACAGTTCTGCGCGCGAAATGAACCGCCGTATCCGCCAATTGGAACGCGCAGTATCCCAGCTCCAACAACGTGTGTTCGATTTAGAGACGACACCGTCGGTCACCATCCAAGCTCCCGCCAAAAAAGAGAAGAGCTGGATCTGCACCGTGAAAGCCATGGGCGAAACATACACCGGCACCGGAACGACCAAAGCCATCGCAGCCGAAAAATCTCTCGAGAAGTGCTCGAAGGGCCGCGGCGGAGATACGTTCTTCTGCAAAGATCCAAAATGTGAAGAATAGTACCCGGCCTAGGCAGGGTACTATTTGGCACTACTTTGTCCGCACAAAGTGCGGGCCACAGTATTAGTTAAATAACCGCGCGAACGGGATGGGGTTGCCGGCTGCCTCGGCACGTTCTTCAATGCGCAATAGCTCATTGTATTTAGCTAAGCGCTCAGAGCGCGAAGCCGAGCCAGTTTTGATCTGGCCGCAGCCGCTGCCCACGGCGAGGTGCGCGATGCAGACATCTTCCGATTCGCCCGAACGGTGCGAAACCACCTGGCGGTAGCCCGCTTGGCGCGCGAGGTTCATCGTGTCGATGGTTTCCGAAAGCGTTCCGACTTGGTTTACTTTGATCAAGATCGCATTGGCAGTCTTCGACTCAATTCCCTGCTTCAAGCGACCAACCTGAGTTACGAAGAGATCATCGCCAACGAGCTGCGTGGTCTTGCCGATTTTCTCGGTCAGAGATTTCCAACCGGTCCAATCATCTTCTTCCAAGCCATCTTCGATGCTGACGATGGGGAACTGTTTTACCAATCCAGCGTAGTACTCGACCAGGCGATCGCGGTCCCACTTCTCACCGGCCATCGAGTATAGTTTCGTACCCGTGTCGTAGAAGGAGCTGGCGGCAACGTCGAGAGCGAGCGAGATCTGCTTGCCCATCTGGTAGCCGGCCTTAGAAACCGCTTCGGTGATCAACTCCAACGCTTTTTCGTTAGACGTGATGGCGGGCGCAAAGCCGCCTTCATCGCCCACACCCGTAGCCAGGCCTTTGCTGTGGAGAATCTTCTTCAAGTGATGAAAAACTTCCGCGCCAGCCCGCAGCGCTTCCGAAAACTTCGCAAAGCCATGGGGCACAATCATGAACTCTTGGATGGCCAAGCCGTTATCAGCGTGCACACCGCCGTTGAGGATGTTCATCAAAGGAACTGGGAGAGCGAGGTCTTTATCCGTCCGGCCCATCCACTCCTGGATCTGTTTATAAAGAGGGATCTTGCGCGAGGTCGCTAATGCCCGAGCATAAGCCAACGAAACACCCAACAAAGCGTTGCCACCCAGCTTGGCTTTTTGGTGCGTCCCATCGGCATCGAGCATCCATTTGTCCAATGCTGCGATATTGGCGATTTCTTTGCCGCAGACCAAGGGAGCTAAGGTCTTGTTCACATT
>JAIEOG010000152.1 GCA_019750655.1 bacterium | reverse complement strand
AATTGAGAACTTCTCGTCCTGCCTCCGGCAAACCGAAGCTAACATTCGAGATGCCCAGGATCGTGCGCGTTCCCGGGAAACGCTCTTTTATTAGGCGAATCCCTTCAATCGTCTCAACCGCAGAACCAACATACTGCTGATCCCCTGTCGCACACGGGAACACGAGCGGATCCCAGTAGATATCTTCGGGGGCCACGCCATATTTCTCGGTCAGGAGCTTGTACGACCGCTCGGCAATCGCCAGCTTGCGCTCCCGGCTAACACCCATGCCTTGCTCGGGATCATCGTCAATCGTGCCGACAACCAAAGCCGCGCCATAGCTTTTTGCCAACGGCACGACTTTTTCATACCGCTCTTCCCCATCTTCTAAGTTGATGGAGTTAATGATGGCTTTGCCTTGCGAATAGGAAAGGGAGACCTCGATGACTTTCTCATCGGTCGAATCAATCATCAAAGGAACGCGGACCTTTTTCACCACGAGCTCTAAGAAACGCTCCATATCGGACGTTTCGTCGCGGTCTGGGTTGGCCAGGCAAACATCCAAGATCTGGGCACCGCCCTTGATCTGAGCGCGAGCGATGTCCGACGCCTCGTCGAACTTCTCATCGACGATCATTTTCTTAAACTTGCGGCTTCCGATGACGTTCGTACGCTCCCCGACAATCACAGGGCGCATCTCGTCGGTAATTTCTAGGAAATCCACTCCAGAGACAAAACTACGCTTGGGCGCCTTTGAAACATGGGGCGTTTTGCCACGTGCTAAATTCGTTAAAGATTCAACGTGGCCCGCATGAGTCCCACAGCAACCACCGATGACGTTCAACCAACCACGGTCAATAAAGCGGCCGAGCACATTGGAAACCATCGTCGGCGTTTCCAAATAACAACCGTTTTCATCTGGCAAACCGGCATTGGGCACGCAGGCCACAGGAAACGGAGAGTTCTCGGCGAGCGAGCGGATGAAATCCGTCATGAACTCAGGGCCCGTCGCGCAGTTCAGACCGAGGTACAAAAGATCTTTATGCGCCACAGACGCAAGCAGCGCTTCAATCGATTGCCCACCGAGCATCGTGCCCATGGCTTCGATGGTGACCGATAGAGCCATCGGCACCGTAACGCCCGTGGCAGACATTGCGTCTTCGCACCCTAGGAACGCAGCTTTGATATTGCGCGTATCTTGGCAGGTTTCGATAAGCAGGTAATCCACCCCGCCTTCGAGAAGGCCTACGGCCTGCTCGCGAAACTGTTCCCGCAATTGGGCGAATGTTACGCCACCGGTGACACTAATCGCTTTGGTGGTTGGTCCAATCGAGCCCGCCACAAAACGTGGTTGCTCCGGAGTGGAGAATTTTACCGCGGCTTCTTTGGCAATGCGCGCGGCCGTGACGTTGATTTCACGTGCTTTGAAACCTAGCGCAAACTCGTCGAGCACCATCGGGGTCGATCCGAAGGTATTGGTTTCGATGATATCGCAGCCCGCCTTGAGATAACTCTCGTGGATATCTCGAATGACATCCGGCCGAGTAAGCACGAGGTTTTCGTTACACCCTTCGAACTCGGGCCCGCCGAAATCTTCTGCTGTGAGATTGCGCGCTTGCAGGGCTGTGCCCATGGCGCCATCGATTACTAAGATGCGCTTTTTAAGAAGGTCTTGGATCATTTTTCCTTACATGGGCACGATGCCCGGGGGCCTTAAGGCCTCTTTCGAGCGCTGGTAGAAGCGGAACCGGCGGTTCAATTCACCGCGCACCTGGCCGAAATCCACCATTGCATCGATTACTAGGTCACTCGCTAAACGAGAAATATCGATGTCTTTTTCGTACTCGGCAATCTTCTCTGCGACAAACGCTTTCCGAGATTCTTCCGGTAGTTCGGCTATTTTATTGTAATAAACGGCATTTACTGCAGGTTCCGGCCCCATCACTGCTATCTGCGCGGGCGGCAAGGCCAGTACGCAATCGCTTCCAAAGGCTGGGCCCGCCATAGCGTAGAGCCCCGCCCCAAACGCTTTGCGAACCACTAGCGAGATCTTGGGCACCCGAGCATTCGAGAGCGCGTAGATCATTTTCGCGCCGGCGCGGATCATGCCTTCTTTTTCCGTTTTGCTGCCGATCATGAAGCCCGGCACATCGGCCACGAAAAGAATCGGCAATCCGTAGGCACTACAAATCTGGATGAAACGCGCCGCTTTGTTGGAGGACTCGACAAAGAGTACCCCGCCCTTGCTCAAAGGCTGGTTCGCTACGATCCCAATAGGCTGACCTTCGAGGCGCGCAAACCCCGTGAGAATTTCTTTGGCGTAGAGCTCTTTGATCTCAAAGAACGAGCCTTCATCGATCACGGCATCTAGCACATCGCGCATGTTATAAGCGCGCGCTGGGGAAGCCGGCAGAATCGCCGCGAGATCCGTGGAAGGCCGCTTCGATGCCTTGGCTTTGGCTTCCGGGGGCGATTGCGTTTCGTCTTGTGGCAGATAGCTCAAGTATGTGCGCGCCTTCGCGATGGCTTCTTTTTCATCCTTCGCGAGTAGGTCGCCGCACCCGCTCACCGAGCAGTGCATACGCGCGCCGCCCATTTCTTCGAGCGTTACTTTCTCGCCGATAACCGCTTCGGCCATGCGCGGAGAGCCGAGGTACATACTGGCGTTGCCTTCGACCATGAACACGACGTCGCAGAAGGCCGGGATGTACGCACCGCCCGCGGCCGAGGGTCCAAAGAGCAAACAGATCTGCGGGACAACACCCGACAACCGTACTTGGTTGTAGAAAATCTTCCCGGCGCCCCGGCGGCCTGGAAACATCTCGATTTGATCCGTAATCCGCGCGCCCGCGCTATCGACGAGGTAGAACAACGGGACACGCAACTGCGCCGCTGTCTCTTGAATGCGCAGGATTTTCTCGACGGTACGCGCACCCCAAGAACCCGCCTTAACGGTCGAATCATTGGCCATCAAAGCCACCGCTCGGCCGTCGATTCGGCCCAGGCCCGTCACCACGCCGTCGGCAGGCAGCTCAGGATCCACGCAGTTGGCAAAGAGCCCGTCTTCGACAAAGCTTCCGGCGTCGCACAAAAGCGCAATGCGCTCCCGAGCAAAGAGCTTGCCCGTTTCGGCGTTCTTTTGGTGGTATTTCGAGTTCCCGCCTTGGCGGAGTTTTTCCTGAACCTGTTGCAAGTCTTTCACCGCTTACTCTCCGGTGTACTGGGGTTTGCGTTTTTCTAAAAAGGCCTTCATGCCTTCGATGCGATCTTTCGACGGTATCAAAGGCCTGTAGCAAGCTACTTCGTGCGCGAGCGCTTTGGCTAAAGGCATCTCAATCCCTTGACGCACTGCGAGTTTGGCTTGGCGCAGAGCGAGCGGCCCGGCTTCCAGCATTTTCAAAGCCCATTGGCGCGCATGCGAGACCGCATAGCCCGGAGCCACCAGCGCCTGTACCAAACCGAGATGCATGGACTCTTGTGCGCTTAGGCGCCGCGCTTGGAAGATCATTTCCATCGCGCGCGACATACCGACCGCACGGGCGAGCCGTTGGGTACCGCCGTTGCCGGGGATAATCGCAAGATCGACTTCGGGAAGGCCCAAAACAGCGTTGTCCGCAGCCACTCGAATATCCGCCGTCAAGGCGAGTTCCAAACCGCCGCCCAAGGCTGTTCCGCCGATGGCGGCAATCACCGGAAACGGCAGCTGTTCGATGCGCTGGTAGAGCGTGTGCACGAAATCAAAGCGCTGCAGGATGGCTTTCTCATTCATCCCTTGGCGTTCTTTGAGATCGGCACCGACGCAAAAAGCCTTGTCTCCAGAGCCAGTGATAATTAGCACGCGTGCTGTTTTATCCGTCTCCAGGACGTCGATGAGCGTCTTCAAATCATCGAAGATTTCTTTGTTAAGCGCGTTGAGTTTTTCGGGACGGTTAAGAACCGCGGTGACGATGGGGCCTTCGCGGCGTACTTGCACTGCAGTATTCATCGCTTGCCTTCCTTAGATGCCATACCACTGGCCGCCTTTTTTCCAAACTTCACTTAGGCGTCCTTGTGGATTCATGCCCGCCGAGGACAAATCCTCGAGGGCTTGTTGAAACTGTTTTGCCGCGAACGACGGGGTGAGCTTATCGCGCCAGAAGGCGTAGGCCAGGTCTTCGCTCGCGACATTGCCGGAGGCGCCTTTTGCATAGGGGCACCCACCAATGCCGCCGGTGGCGCCATCAAAAAGACGCACCCCTGCATCGTACCCAGCCCGAGCCGCGCTCACAGCTAGTCCATAGGTGTTGTGAAGGTGCAGTGCCGTTTGAGCGACGGGAAAATACTTCGCGAGCACGGCAAGGACTTCGCGCACTTGGTTGGGAGTGGCTACGCCGATGGTGTCACCCAAGGCGATTTCATCCGGCTTGCTTTCTGCCACCGTTTGAAACACGCGCTTCAAAGTTTCGGGCTGAATCGCCCCTTGGTAGGGGCACCCAAAGACCGTCGAAATATAAACGCGCACTTTCCGGCCGGCTTGCCGCGCGCTCTTCACAACCGCCTGGACCTGCGCCAGACTTTCATCGACGGTTGCATTCACATTCTTGGAATTGAACGCTTCACTCACCGAAACAAAACAAGCCGCCCACGGAATCGGAAAAGCTAACAAGCGCTCCATGCCTTTTTCATTCGGCACAAAAGCCATCAAGGGAACATCTTGCGCTTGCGCAAACACGGCCTGGCAAAAGGCTTCGCTATCGGCAAACTGGGGGACACGCTTGGGATTTACAAAGCTGGTGATTTCAATGCGGGAAAAACCGCAGGCTTTCAAACGCTGCAGCAGCTGTAGCTTCTGCTCCACGCCCAAGACCTGCTTTTCCATCTGCAGGCCATCGCGGAGCGTGACGTCCGTAAGCTGTAGGTTCATTGGAGCTCGACGAGTGTTTCGCCTTCATTCAAAAAATCGCCCACGGCTTTGGTGACACTCTTCACCACGCCGCCTTCAGAGGCTGTGAGTGGGACTTCCATTTTCATGGATTCCACTACAGCGACTTCTTGGCCGGCCGAGACTTTGTCTCCCGGCTTTACCTTGACCTCGAGGACTGTCCCCGCCATTTCGCTCTTAATCAGTTTGCTCACGGGTCAATCCCGAAGAAAAAGCTCACACGTGCCATCACAGTCCAGAAGCTGCTCTCTCCGCCTGCGGGAGAGAAAATGCCATGGAAGCGCCAGCCCAAACCAAGCTTGAGCGAATCCCCGACATTGAGATCGCTGTAAATCTCGCCATGCAACCCGAAGCGCCCGTTCGTCCCCGCACCCGCGAATTGGTAGAAACCAGGGCCGCCCCCTAGAAAGACATCGAAATCGTTGAACCGGCCTATCATTAGATCCGCCGAAATCGTGTTCGCCCAGATGCTCATCGCAGGCGTTCCTGCGTGCTGGCTCCACTGCGAGCGCAGAGCGATATCGAGCACAGGGTTGGTGCGAAAGGTAATCTCTCCGCCGAAGCCCAGTGCGCCTGGGTAAGTGCTATTCGTTAAGCCCACGTAGCCAAACTGGCCACCCACTCCCACCCCTTCCAAGGGATAGGCCAGGCTGGGCACTAAGAGACAAACGGCGAGTAGGTATTTTTTCATGCAAAAAGAGTAAGCGGTGGCCGGGGGAAATGGCAAGAAAATGGGGGCCTAGAGGGCCCCTCCCCCCATCGAATCTTGCCTGATCTCAAAGACTTCAAAAATAATCACGCGACGCGTTATTTTTTCCTAAAGCTATTACGCGATGTGTCGAAACGCATTCTGTCAGGACAATACTGCGTTGCGTCACAGCGCGTGGGGGGGCCCTGACACAGAGCCAGTAAAAGGGGGAAATATGGCCTTTACCATTCAAACAAACAGCTTGGCTAATACAGCCATGCGTAACTTGGGTATTACTGAGGAACGTCTCAGTAACACCATTCAAAAACTAGCCACCGGTAGCCGCATTAATAAAGCGGCTGATGATCCGGCAGGGTTAGCGATCTCGGACCAGATGAACGCAACGATTCGTTCATTGGGCCAAGCGCAGCGAAACGCGCAGGATGCTGTGTCTCTCGTGCAGGTCTTCGAAGGCGGCACGACGGAAATCAGCAACATGCTCATGCGTATCCGCGAATTGGCGGTTCAATCGGCTTCGGACACCGTAGGTGACCGTGAGCGCTCGATGCTGGACCTCGAAGTCCAGGAGCTCAAAGGCGAAATCACGCGTGTCGCTCGCACCACGAGCTACATGGACCGTGAATTGTTAGCCGGTGAGAACGTGCGCTTGGAGTTCCAAGTCGGCGTGAATAACGACGAAACTCGGGACCGTATCATCTTCGATCCAGGCAACACGAACTTGACGACTGATGGTTTGGGCGTCGGCGACATGAGCGCCGCGACTAAACTAGACTCGCAAGAATCCTTGGAAACGATCGACGGCGCAATCTTCCGCGTGAATGAACTTCGCGCGAAAATCGGTTCTACTCAGAACCGCTTGATGACGACGATCAACTCTCAAGGGATCTTCGCTGAGAACTTGATGCAAGCCAAATCGCGTATCCGTGATGC
>JAIEOG010000263.1 GCA_019750655.1 bacterium | reverse complement strand
AGCAGCGTTTGGCCAAGCCAGCTGCCACAATGTTCTTCGCGATGTAACGGCCCATGTACGAGGCCGAGCGATCGACCTTTGAAGGATCTTTGCCAGAGAACGCGCCACCACCGTGGGCACCGTGTCCGCCGTAAGTGTCTACGATGATTTTGCGGCCCGTGAGACCGCAATCACCCATGGGGCCACCGATAACGAAACGGCCTGTTGGGTTGATGTAGAACTTCGTTTTTGCGTCGATCATCTTCGTGGGGATGACCTTTTGGATCACTTCCTCTTGGATGGCCGTTTTCAATTCTTCGTAAGAAACGTCTGGGCTGTGTTGAGTCGAAACGACGACTGCGTCTACGCGTTTGGCTGTGCCGTTTTCGTATTGCACCGTCACCTGGGACTTACCGTCGGGGCGCAAGAAGCCGAGGACGTTTTCTTTGCGGCATTCCGACAAGCGCTTGGTCAAGCGGTGCGAGAACGCGATGGAAGCCGGGAGAAATTCCGGGGTTTCGTCGCAGGCGTAACCGAACATCAAACCTTGGTCGCCGGCGCCTTGCTCTTTGTGCAAGCCCTCGCCTTCCGTCACACCTTGGGAGATGTCCGGAGATTGGCGGCCGACGGCGGTGATGACGCCGCAGGTGTTGTAATCAAAACCTTTTGCATCGGCGTCGTAGCCGATCTTTTTCACGGTGTTGCGGACGATGTTCGTGAAGTCCACAACTGCGGTCGTCGTGATTTCGCCGCTCACAACCACCAAGCCAGTGGTCAGCATCGTTTCGCACGCGACACGGCCGCGAGGATCTTGGGCCAAGATGGCGTCCAAGACGGCATCGCTGATTTGATCAGCCATTTTATCTGGGTGTCCCTCGGTGACAGATTCCGAGCTGAACAGGCAATTCTTCAGGTTCATAACCCCTCCGCGGAAAAGCCGGGTTAGAGGCGCTTGCCTTATGAAAAGGCATGGAAGCGCAGGCTTTTTGCACGGATGACGTTGGCGTGCCTAGGGTTATTTGTCAAACTTCCCGCGCCAGAGCGGCGCGGTGCATTACGACCGCTTCTTCTTGCTGGGCGCGGAGAAAGCGTCTTCGCCGAACTCTTCACCACCTGAGTCGCCGCCGCCTTTTTTGCGCTTGTTGATCATCAACAAGGAGACGAGCAGCAAGCCGACCGCGAGGCCGACTGCGATGGAGAAGGCGTTCTGGCTGAGCAGCTTGCCCATGTTGAGCGGCTGCTTAGCAGGCTTCTTTTTCACTTCGTTCAAGTCGTTGGCGATGGGGTCCTGGGCCGGAGGCACTTGGGTGTCTTGGCCGGGCACTGCGGCAACTGCCGGCTGGCCACCGGTTTGCGGAGCGACTTGGGCAACCGGCTCTTCCGCCACCGGAGCTTGGGCCATCTGCGGAGCGTCGCTGCGTAAGTCCGTATACAAGCGGACCGTTTGGCCGCGCTTCAAGCTGTTGGAGCCCGAAAGACCATTCGTAACCGCGATTTCTTTCCAGCTGGAGCGGCTGCCGAGTTTCGCTTTGGCGATAGTCGACATCGTTTCGCCAGAACGCACCGTGTAATTTTCCGCCGTCAGGTTGTGTTCTTCGTAAAAGGAAATCATCTGCGCATCATCGGGTTGGCTAGGCGATGCGTAATAAACCACCTTACCGGCCGACCAGCCGCCTTTGTTCTGCTTTTTCAGAACATCTGCGAAACCAGGGTTGCCGTAGAGCAACGTGGAAACCGATTTGGCCGTGTCTCCCTGGCGCAGGAAGTAGTAGCGGTTCAAGCTCTTGCCGCCGCGCGTAATGGCGCGGCCCGGGATTTTCGGAGCCGAAGCAACGCCCGAGCTATGCGACTTGGGTTTTTCGACGAAAGCTTTGGGAGTTTCGACCGAGGGCGTCGTGGATTGCGCCAACGGATCGGACTGCGTCGAGAGATCCAGTGCCGCAGTATCGGCCGGGGCCGTAGCGGCTGCCGTTGCCGAGGTATCCGGGGTCGTCGTGCCAGCGAGTTCTTCGAAGTTGGGTTCGGCATTCGCATCCGAGGATGGCTCGAACAGTGCGTCAGAGCCCTTGGTTTCGGCGTTGGCCGTTTCCGCGCCGTTTTCGGCTTTGGCTTCCCCGAAGAGTTCCGCTTCGGCCGGGTCGGTCGCCGCGTCTTCCGCGGGTGCCGCCGGGTTTTCCGCGACTTCTTGGGAAGTCTCAGAATAGCCGTCTACTTGTTCGTTCTCGGCCACGTTGTTCTTGTTGGCGCAACCGCCAGCCAGAGCCGCTAGGCTCAATGCGACGGTGAGGTTACGAAAAAAGTCCAAGGTTTGCGTTTTCATTCGGCGGTGTCTCCGATTAGGGTTCACTCCAAAGTTCTTGTCGGAAAACCGCGTGAAATAGTTAATACTTAAGGCCCAAAACGCGTTTTTCTTTAGCGCCCCAGAGTAGTACTCCGCAAGGAAGGTTGACCCCCGCTCCTATGTCTTCGAAAAAATTGAAAATTATCCCGCTCGGCGGCCTGGGCGAGATCGGCATGAACTGCATGGTTCTCGAGTGGGACCGCGAAATGGTGCTGGTCGATTGCGGCATCCAGTTCCCCGACGCCAGTGTTCCAGGGGTCGAACTGCTTACTCCGGACCTGTCTTACGTTCGCCAGAACGCAAAGCGTCTTAAAGGCATCGTGCTCACCCACGGCCATGATGACCACATTGGCGCCATTCCGTTCCTGCTCATGGACCTGGAACTCGACGTTTACTGCACGCCGTTCCCGCGGGGCTTGATCCAAAATAAATTGCAGGAATACCCGCGGCTGGAAGAAATTCGGTTCCACGAAATTACGCCGCGCAAGAAATTCAAAGTCGGGCCGTTCACGTTCGAAGCCCTGCCGGTCGCGCACTCGATCATCGAAGCGACGGCACTCGCAATCGAAACTCCCGTCGGGATCGTGATCCACTCGGGCGATTTCAAACACGATGATGATCTAATGCCCGAAGGTGAAACGGGATTTGCCGCGTTTGAAGAGTATGGGAAAAAGGGCGTGAGGCTCTTGCTGTCCGACAGCACCAACGCCGAACGCATCGGGCACACGATGTCCGAAGAGCAAGTCACCGGATCTTTCGAAGGTGTTTTCGAAAAACAAAAAAGCCGACTCTTCATCGCGCTTTTTGCTTCCAATATTCGACGCGTAGAAAACTTGCTCGCGTTGGCAAAGCGCACTGGGAAAAAAGTCGCTTTCGCTGGCCGCAGCATGCATTCCTACACACGGCTAGCGCACGGAAATGAGTCGATGGAAATCCCGGAAGATACCGTGATTCTCCTCGAGCGGCTGGGCGAATACCCAGACAAAGACGTCGTTGTTTTGATGACAGGGAGCCAAGCGGAACCCGGAGCAGCGCTCGTGCGCGTGGCTTACGGAACGCACAAAGACCTCAAACTCCGCGAAGGCGATACGGTCGTTCTCTCGAGCCGTTTTATTCCCGGAAATGAAAAAGCCATCAATGCCATGATCAACCAGCTCTTCCGCGCTGGGGCGGAAGTCGCTTACGAATCGTTCCATAAAGTGCACGTTTCAGGTCATGGATTCCAGGACGAGTTGTTGATGCTGCTCAATGCCGTGAAGCCGGAGTGTTTCATTCCCGTCCACGGCGAATACCGGCACCTCGCGCGCCACGCGCGCTTGGCAATCAGCAGCGGCGTGAAAAAAGAAAAAACCGCCGTCATTGAAAATGGCCAGGTGATGGAGCTCAGCGAAGACGGCTTGGAGTACGGACCGCTGCTCGAACTACGCAAAGGCGTTATCGTCGAAGGCGAATTCATGGCGGGCGATCCAGCGCTTTTCTCGCAGCGCAACTCACTGGCCCGCACGGGCATTGCCTTCGTCTCTTTTACGCGCGACAGCCGGTCGCACAAACTGCTCGAAGCACCCGTTGTTAAACTCTACGGCATTCTCTACCGCGACGGCGTGCACCCCGATGATGTGCCGCTCGATGCTTCGGAGATGCTGGAAGATCTATACCCTGACTTCTCGCGCCGTGAGGACTGGCAGGAAATCGTGAAGATTGAGCTACGCCGTTTTCTCAAGAAACGTGCGAGCCACAAGCCTGTCGTCATCGCCGTGATGCAGGACGTCTAAGGACATCTTCAAACTATAGGCATAACTCCTAAAGCCGCAGCCTGGGGACTCCGATACTTTTGTGAGGAACCCATGTCGGCAGCGCCACAAACTAATCCCTCTCAGACCAAGTTTTTCGAAGTGCGCGTATCTTCGCTCATGGTGGGGCGGGTGCTGCACCACGACGTTTACCTGCTCATCAGCGGTCAGCCCGTTTTGTTCCGCAAAAAAGGCGATGTTCTAGCCGCCGACCGCGCGAAGCAGCTGCGCGAACATGCCGCTGCGAAGCTCCTCATTCCGGAAGATCAACGCCAGGCTTATATGGATAGCCTCAAGAGCGCCGTTAAAGATCCGGAGATGAAAACGGACGACAAGAGCAAGATCATCAAAGAAACGGCTTACGTCCATATTCACGACCTCTTTACGAAAAAAGATATTCAGCCGGTTGTTAGCGAAGCCAAAAACCTCGTCGAAGACATGGTTTCGTTTGTTTCGTCGGATGTTGCCGCAGTCGCAAGCCTGATGGGATTGTCCGCGCACGACTATTACACCTACAACCACTCTGTGGATGTCGCGGTGTACTCCATCGTGATCGCGAAAAAAGTTTATGGCTCGGACAACCGCGAAATCTTGATCCAAGCTGGCTTGGGTGGATTGCTCCACGACATCGGTAAACGCCGTGTCGATCTCGGCATCATCAACAAAAAAGGCGCGTTGACGGCCGAAGAATGGGCCGAGATCAAAAACCACCCGGGTTACGGGATGGAAGCGCTGCGCGATTTGCAGTCGGTTCCGGAAGAATCCAAGTGCATCGTGCACCAGCACCATGAAAATTTTGACGGCACTGGCTACCCGAATGGTTTAGGCGGAGAGCAGATCCACAAGCTCGCGCGCGTGGTAGCAATTGCCGATGTTTTCGATGCTTTGACGACGAAACGCTCGTACCACGATGCTATCAGCCCCAACGAAGCTTTGAACATCATGCACGGGATGCAACCCGGCAAATTTGATCCGAACCTTTTTAAATCCTTCGATCAGAAGTTCTCGCCCAAAACCGGTGTGACACTCGCTTCGGACTTCGATGCGTGCAGCCCGCAACACCAAAAGCTAATTAAGAAGTAGTTAGAAACTCAGGATCTGGCCGTCGACGGTAAGCAAGGCTTCTCGGCCTAGCAGATTGAATAGCCTGTCGTGGTTGTCCAGCTTCTGCCCGCGCACAAGATACAAAGGCCCAGAGTCTATAGTTTCCATGCACTCGATCTCGATGGGTCTTTCGACGAGGTAGTGGCCGGTCAATTTTGCCCGCGGAAGGCGCGCCGGCTTCCCTGGACTGATCTCTTGAAAATGGGCTCGGATAGCGTCTAGAGAGTTCAGCTTTCGCCGGTTCTCTAACTCGAGTTCAACGTATTCGACTCGATCCAACCGGATGGCGGCTTCACCGATCACGAGGGAGAGGTTTTCTCCATCCCAGCGAGGCCGCGCCGAACTCGGGAGACGCTCCGATTGGAGCATCAAAGCAGGCCGGCTCTCGCCGCGCGGAACATAAGCCGACAAGGACACGGAATTTACCGTGAGGCGCAGCACGCAGTTCACCATCGAAGGGTAAGAAGGCCGCCGCTGGCCGTCGTAGTGGGCAGAGATTCCCCAAGAAAATAGAATGCCGAGCAGAGCCGTGCTCCGCCGGACTGAGCTATGAAAAAATTCGGTTTTCATGATTCGCAGCAGAGGGCGAGGTGAGTCTATAGAACATCCCCCGCCTTAACGCAAACTTGTCGCGCCACGCATTGATTGCTGGTGGGCGTTTGCTACCATAAATGCATGCAAAAACTACTACTTGGCCTCCTGGTTTGGTCCGCCTTCGCTGCCGCAAAAGACGAAGAGTTCGCGAAGCACCCGACCCCCAAACAACCGCTCTTTTTGAGCGAGCAGTCTCAAGCGATTTTCAAGGGTGCCATGCCCCCCATGCCGGCGCTGGAAAGCGAGCAGCAAAAAGCCGATGAGGCCGAGCTTAATGCGCTTCAAAAGTCCCGCACGCCGGCCGATTGCGATCGTGCCCGCGCCGAAGTATCCGTCAGCTTGCAAACCTTTTTCGGGAAGCCTGTGGGCCCCTTGGACTCCAAAACGATCGCGCGCTTAAATCCTTTTTTCGAGCAAGTGCGTAACGACGCCGATTATTTCATCCACGCGCTCAAACGCGATCTGCCGCGCGCGCGCCCTTACAGCTACATTCTGGGGATTGAGCCTTGCATCCCGCGCGAGGTTTCTTTGGCCTACCCCAGTGGCCATGCGACGCTCGCAAAAGTTTTTGCTCGCGTTTTAACGGATCTTTACCCCAAGCAGAAGACGGTGCTGGAAGCCCGCGCCAAACAAATCGGCGACGATCGCGTCCTGGCAGGTGTTCACCACCGCAGCGACATCGAAGCGGGCCGAAAACTTGCGGACTTGGTTTATGAAGAAATGGTGA
>JAIEOG010000195.1 GCA_019750655.1 bacterium | reverse complement strand
ATACCCAGGCGTGGGCGTTTGAAATAGCGAACATCCACCGGAACGGGCTTCGCCCAACCCACAAACGGCAGTCCTGAAAAAACGCAGAGCGTCGGAAGCACCAAGGTGCCCAAGACATCCGCATGCGCCATGGGCCGCAACGTTAAGCGGCCCGCGAGCTTGGCGCTTGGATCCCCTAAGCTCCACGCAACTAGACCGTGCGCGAATTCATGAAAACAGAGTGAAAAAAGAAACACCGGAATGATGAGCAAGACGCGGGTTAAATCGGCGGACAATTCCATGCCGCAGAGCTTAACAGCGAGGGTTGGGAATTGCCATTGCGGGGAATCGGGGCCCATGGTGAAATTAAGAGGGGGGCTGTACTCGGGTAGGACGTCGATACGAGGCTGGTAAAGGTTTTTCAGACCAAGGACGCACAAGGGAGTGGCACCGGAGGCGTGGTGGAAACCACGCTGAGGATGCCCGACCGCGGAGGACGAAGGGCTGAGAAACCTTTACCAGCCGCAGTGGACGCCCTACCCGAGTACAGCCCCAGTCCCTCCACCACCTTATAAGGTTCCCAATGCAAACGATTCGACGCATAGCGCTTTTGGCTCTATTTGGGCTCGCAGCGGGGCCCGGTCAGCTTCTTGCCGATGGCCCCGAAGTCGATAGCCCGCAACACGGCTACGAACGCAACATCGGCGCCGTGGTTCGCGATAAGCGCTACTACAAAGCGAGCAAAATCGAATTGGCGGTCGATGGTGGGCTTACGCCTTACGACAGCACTTACGACAATTACTTTTTGGGTGGCCGCCTGACGTGGCACATTTCGGACCACTACGGCTGGGAAATCATCGACTGGCAGCACGCATTTTCCACAGTGACTTCGTGGACCACAAGCCTCGTTGCCGCGAACAACCTGACCGACGTTCAGGTCATCAAGCTTAAGGAAATGGTCGGCACGTCGTTCAAGCTTTCGCCCTTCTACGGAAAGATCCGGTTCTTCGGTTCGCAGGTCGTTTTCTTGGATATCTATGCCACGCTTGGTTTGGGCATGGTGAATTCAGAAACGCATAAATTCACAGGCACCGGCCCGACGGAAACCACGGTTTCCGCCTCCTGGGATCCTTCTCTGAATTTCGGCTTGGGTTTCAGCTTCTACTTGAGCAACAACTTCACGCTGAACTTCGATATGCGCAACTACATGGCGTATTCGACGACCTACGGCATGCGCCGCCTGAACAGCAACTTCGTCTTCACCGGCGGATTGACTATCTTCCTGCCGGGATTCGGATGAATTCGGAGCGCCCTCGGGTAGAGCGGCTAACAGGCGGGTCCTGTCAGCTGCACCTAAGGGCGCGCGAACTCGCGCACCCTCAGGTTCCGCTGCCACCCACCTGCTAGCCGCTCTACCCGAGGGCGCTCACTTCTTCTTTTTTTTCTTCTTAGTTTCTTCAGGTACTGGACGGCGGGATAGAATGACCGCCGTCACCACACTCGCCACCAACATCACTACCGACAGCCATTGGCCCATGCTCAGGCCAAAAAGCAGGAATCCGATATGGGAATCCGGCTGGCGGAAGAACTCCACGATGAAGCGCGCTAGCGTATAGCCGAACAAGAAAACCATCGCCAAGACGCCGTCGCGGCGCACGCGTGATTTCAAAAACCACAAAACCGCGCAAAGCAAAATGCCCTCGAGAAAGAGCTCGTAAAGCTGCGAGGGGTGGCGTGGTTCAGCCCCGGCGTGCGGGAATACCATCGCCCAGGGAACGTTCGTCACACGGCCATAGAGTTCGGCATTGATGAAATTTCCCAACCGCCCCATGGCGAGTCCCGGCGGGCAGCAAAGTGCCATCGCATCGGCAAGATTCCAAAACGGGATCTTTTTAGTGTGCGAAAAGATAACCGCCGCGACGATGACGCCCAATAGCCCACCGTGGAAGGACAAGCCGCCTTGGTAAACTTTAAAGAGGTAGAGCGGGTCGGACATCAGCCCAGCCGGATCGTAAACCAAGCAATAGATGATCCGCGCGCCCACTACCGCACCGAGCAAAGACCAGACGATGAATTGCTCCATATCGTCTTCGGTGAATTTGAAGCGTTGTTCGCGCGCAAGGCGCTTTAGGATCACGCGTGCGACTAAGAAGGCGCCGACGTAGAGAAGGGAGTACCAGCGTATCTGCAACGGCCCCCACAGATGAATGATCACAGGATCAAAATCCGGATGCTGCCAGTAAGCGTTCCCCATAGAACGACAAAGGTACCAGGTTTTTGGGGCGAGGTATTGTCTAAATCCCTATTAAAACCCGAAGACGAAGCCCGCCTGGTTCACCCAGTTGGGAGCGTGTGGGCGGTAAAGGGCGATGTCGAATTCGCTAGAAACAACGAGGCTCAAGCCCGGGCTCAAATGAATATTTGCGCTCACCACGGGGCCGAGTCGGTAGGTCCACAGGCCGGCGAGACCGCCGCCATCGGCAGTGAAACGCCAAGTGAGCTGGTTGGAGACTCCCATCAAAATGCCTACCGGGCCTAAGCGCAGGAGCGCGTATTGAAGAGACGCGGAAAGTTCCAAGATGTTCGTCGCCTGGGTGCTCAGCGAATAGTTGCCGACTTGTTTGTAGTAACCAATCCCCGGGATGAGGTACCAACGGCCGCCTAACCAGAAGCGCGAGAACACACGCGCACCCGCAAAAATTTCAGGATTGCTCATGGGTGTATCCAAAGAAGGCCCCGCGAGAATCGCGCCGCCACTAACGCCTAAGCGGAAGGGCGAACGTTCTTGGCGGCGAGCGCGGACCGAGGTGGTCGGCGTTTCTGCCTGCACAATCCGAGGGGGCATCATGGGCGGCTTTGCGCGCGCCGCTGCCGGCACTGAAGTGCCTAGAGCCAAAACGAGAGCGCAATACCGTAAGAATACGTTCACAGCTTTTATTCCTTGAGAAGGAATAGAGCAGTGTTCGTGCCAAAAGCGCGTGCGTAGTTAAGCGGAGTACACCGCTTGTCGACGGCTTAAAGAGCCGTGGAGTGTCACTCCACTGTCTAAGGAATTAATTGGGCGTGGGCGCCGGAGAAGACGTCGATTGCGCGAAGGATTCTTCGCGTTGCTCGGCAGCTTCCATTTCGGATTTGCAGTTGATGCAAAGATCCGTGACCGGGCGAGCTTGGAGGCGTTTCACGCCGATGGGTTCGCCGCAGGAAACACAAACGCCATAAGAGCCGTCGCTGATCTTTTTCAGCGCTTCTTGGACCTTACCGATGAGCTTACGTTCACGGTCTTTGATCCGGAGTTCAAAGCTGCGCTCGGTTTCAAAACTTGCTTGATCGTTGATATCAGCCAAGAGGGGTGTGGTCATCGGCTGAGCTAGGTTGCGGGTGAGATCACTCTGGAGCTCACGCAACTGTTTCTCTAACATTTCCTTAAGCTTAGCTACTTCAGCTTTTTTCATTTTTTCCCACCCTGTTCTTAACGCCGTGAGGCATCAGTTAACACGGTAATTTATCCGAGCCAATGGGGTCGGTCTATACCAAAAGGTGGGGAAAGAAGAAAACAGAAAGGTTGGAAAAGAAGAAAACAGAAAGCGGGTTCGGAACAAGATATGTGCTTTAGGGGCCACATACAGGGGGGAGGAGGCGAGTTCCTCTCCCGCTTTCTGTTTTCTCTCGTGGGAACACCGGCCTCATCGGCGTGGTTCCCTAACAAGACATCAAATCGCGCCGTGGACTTCCGACGTGCGAGGAATCCGGTAACGCACCGGAGTACCGCTCGTAGGATCTCCCGTCGAGTTGTACGTCGGGGTTACGACTACCGGATTGACCGGAGTTGTTGGACCCGTCGGGCACTGAACGAAATTTCCGCAACCACCCCAAGGCGGCATAATCGGCGGCGTCGTGATGTTCACGACGGTGTCGGTGTAGCCGTTGTTGTAGCCAAGCGGGCTGAAGTTAAAGCTCGGGTACGACGGGTAGTAAGACGTATAAGTGTACGGGTACGTGGGCGGGTACGAAGTGCCGTACGAGCCGCCGCTGTAGCAGCTTGAGCAACCGCAATTATTGTAACCATACAAGCTGTAACCGCAGCTGCTGCTGCAGCTCGAGCCACCCAAGTAAATGGGCACATTGATATTCACATGCACATATTCGGTGTTGTCGTAGTAGCCGCCGTATCCACCGTAGCCGTAACCGCCATAGCCGCCGTACGAGGAACCGTAGCCACCGTAAGAAGATCCGTAGCCGCCGTAGGAAGAACCATAACCGCCGTAGCCGCCGTAATAGGGGTACGAGGTCGTTCCCGGAAAACTTGCATTGTAATAAGAGGAGCCCGCAGGGCCCGTGCTCATATAGCTGAACGCGTTTGCCATGTCGGCGCCCCAGCCGTAGCCAGCCGCACCCATGGTGCCGTACATGCCGCCCCAGGCCTGGTCATATTCAGCCGATGCTGGTGTCGCCAGCAATCCTGCCAGCAATCCGAGCCCGGCGATTAATTTTGTAAACCGTACCATTTGCATCTCCCGCATCCACTCCACGAAACACAACAAGGAGCACAGGGATTTTCAAAGCAACTGCTATGCCATGAGGCCGCCGTCACGCTCTGAGCATGCGTGTCGTCCGTATTCAGGAAAGATGCGGTTGTAGACAGAAAGTGTGATTCACCTTACGCTGTAAACTAACGGAACATCTGGTTACCAAAAAAGGCCACTTCATGAAAATCTGCCTCGTATTCGCTCTGTCTATGCTGGGGACTTCTGCTTTCGCAGGTTCGACGGATTTCGTGCCGCTCCAACAGCGTGCGCAGGGCCAATCGCTGACGGGTGCGTCGCTCATGAACGACAGCTTGTTCTCTAACCCCGCAGCTAGCGCTTTCACGAATGTTTACGCTCTGGATGGAACATTTCTTTCGCCGAAGCAGTTTTCTGTGTCTGTGTTGGATACGAAAACGTCCTCGATGGGGGGAGCTTTGGGCTACTACCGCGTGGAGCGCCCGGGCAGCGGTGCTCCAGTGCAAGGTGCCCGTTTAGGGATGGCCGGCCGTCTCTCGGAAAATTTCGGGATCGGCGCATTAGGCAAAGTCGTTTGGGGTCCGGATACGACGGGAGCAAATAACCGTTACTACGATATGGATATCGGGATGACCGGCCAGTTTGATTTCCTCACTTTCGGCGCGAGTGTCGCGAACGTTTTGGGTGGCAATGGTGCCATGGGTGAGGCGCGTGAATATGCACTCGGCGCGCGCGTGAACTGGGAGCAAACCGTTTTCTTTTCTGCCGCGATGAATGGCGATTTTAATAGCCTGCGCCCGACGCAGTTTGGTCTGGGTGCTGAATATGTTTCGCCCTACTACTTCGCGATCAAGGGTGGCTTCCGCTACCAACCGGTAACGCGTCTTTCTTACTGGAGCACAGGCGTGAGCATTTTATCGCCGAAACTCTCCCTGCATTACGCGTTGGAAATCCCCAATGGCACAAGCGCGTCATTGGAGCATTCCGTCGGTACAACGTTCCTGTTCTAATTCCTATAATCCAGCGCGTTATCTGCGCACGTTTTTCAAGTTTACACGCACGCATTCCGATCCGATCTGCGAATGCGTGCACGCCTCTTAGCCTCTCTTTTATTACTCTTGTGCGCAGCGCCAAGCTTCGCCGAAAGCAGCGATTTCACCTGGGTTCCAGGGGGGCGTCTCTTTCCGGTGACCTTTGCCGATCCCCGCGAAATCCGTACGTTTGTGAACTTCAATAGCGGAAACCATATCCAAGCTTCTGTGGGGAGTTATCTGTCTTTGTTTTCCGTCGCACCCGAGGACAAAAGCTGGGGTGTAATGTTTGGATTGGAAGGGCGTGGTTATTTCGTGATGCGCCAAGAGGGCGGGCGTTTCCCCTTGGAATCTGTCGACGGGACGTTGGGACTTTACACGGAATATTCTCAGGGCCCCTGGGCGGCACAGCTGCGATATACGCACGTGTCCGCGCATTTGGCCGACGGGAGTTCGGGTACGGCGATTCCCTACAGCCGCGAGACTTTGAGTTTGCGCGGGAGTTACAATCCGTGTGAAAACGCTCAGGTTTATGTTGGCATTCACCGGTTGGTGAATTCGGTTCCGAAGATGCATCCGTTGGCACTGCAGGTTGGGGGAAATTATTTTTGGGATCTAGGTTTTTCTGCCGTACCGTTTGTTGCAGGGGATTTGCGTTGGCAGGAAGAGTCGACGGTAAACCCGTCGTTTGCATTGCAGCTGGGAGTCGCGATCTCGCAACCCGGTAAACCGCGCCACGCGTTTCGGATGTACTACTCCTACTTCACGGGCGCGGATATTCGCGGCCAGTTCTACCTAGATACCCGCACTTACCATGGTTTTGCTCTCGAGTTCCCGCTCTAGTTATGGCGTAGGGCAGGGAAGCGGCCGCGGAAGCACCTTGTTGATCTCCGCTTTCAAATCATTCATCGGTGGGCCAATCGCTTTGTAAGCGACGTTGCCCTTCACATCGATCACCACGACATTCGGGATGTAGACGCTGGCGAAAAAGT
>JAIEOG010000295.1 GCA_019750655.1 bacterium | reverse complement strand
GGTCTGGATTTTACTGGTCGCGTGGCGTTCGAGGCAGAGCTCGAGGTCGTCTGGGTGGACCCCGTGGCCGTCATCGACCACTGTGATTTCCGTCATCCCGCCATCGCGCAGGGCGACCTCAATACGGCGTGCGCCGGCATCAAGGCTGTTTTCCAAGAGCTCTTTGAGGGCGCTGGCGGGCCGTTCGACGACCTCGCCGGCAGCAATCTGGTTAACCAACACGTCGGGGATGCGAGCAACCCTGGCAATCCCAGACGGTTCCGAGTAGTTTTGCGGCATAGAAGACCTTGATGTTTAGCCCGAACACGATAAGCCCGCTCTCCGATAGCCGTCAAACCCGCACGCACGCCTTTGGAATGGGCCTGATCTTGGCTTCGACCCTGTTCTTTTCAGGCATGTCGCTGCTCACCAGGGTAGGGAGTGAGTGGTTCCGGGCCGATAGTTTTGTCTTTCTCCGCTGCTTAATCCAGGCACTTTGCCTGCTGCCGTTAGGCCGCGAGCTTTGGCCCGGCCCTGAGCGGCGGCGTCCCTTTTTGAAAGCCCAGTTTTCACGAGGAGCGGTGGGAATCGTTTCGATGTGGTTGTTGTACTACGCGCTCGCTCGGCTGCCTTTGGGCATGGTGAGCATGCTAACGCTTTCATCGGCTCTTTGGGCCTCCCTTGCGGCGCGGATTTTTCTGGGCGAACGGCAAGGCTGGGTGCGCGTAGGGATGGCAGGGTGGGTGTGTTTGGGGCTTTTGCTCGTGCTTTGGCCGGAGAAGGGCTCGGCCGCGTGGACCTACTCCACCGACGGCATCCTCGCTGCCTGTGCTTCGGGTGTGAGTATGGGGATCGCGCAAACGCTGCTTCGCCAGTTGAGCAAACAATTCCGCACGCGGGAAACCGTTTTCTGGATGGGCGTGTTCGGAGCACTGCTTTCGGCGCCGGTGTTTTTCCAGGCACCGCAATGGCCGGCTGACTGGACACAGGCCTCGGTGATTTTGGGGGTGGGGGTTCTCGCGCTATTGGGGCAGCTTTTTCTCACGCGCGGGTTTCGTTACACGCCGACATTGCAGGGGAGTCTGTGTGTGTTGTTTGGGAATGTTTGGAACATTCTCTTCGGGGTGGTTTTTCTTTCCGAACTGCCGCCGCCTGCGTTTTGGCTGGGCGCTGTGATCGCGGTAAGTGCTGTGGTGGGGTTGATGTTGGCGCCGCGAGGGCCGTCTCCGCAAGAGGCCTAATTACTCGATAACGCGTCGGCGGTTTTCATTGCTGCCATTGTTTCCGCCGTTGTGAGTAGGCGAGGCGACCCCGCGCCCTGGAATGGTCGGCGGGAGTTCAGAGCCTTGGGGAAGGTTCTGGTTTAACTGGGCTGAAGCCAGCTGCTGGTTGGAAAAGTTGCCGTTCGACCCAGGCGTTTGCAAATTGCCTCCGCGATCGTTGAACGTTGGGTTCCCCACGCCCGCTATATCCGATTGGCGCAAGATGCCACCATCGATGCTTTGGTTGGGAATACCGCCATTGGCGAATTCTTGGTCCCCGAGCAGGCGTTGAAATTCTTCGTCTTCTTCCCGACGGCGTTGGGCATCGGCCAGGGCATTTTCTGCAACAGGATTACGTAAATTGCGTACCGAAGGGCCGGGGTTTCTTTGTTGTTGGCTGCGGCAGTCCATGACCAGGGGCATTAAGGCGATCATCACCAGGTTCGCAAAACGCAGAATCCACGTCTTCATAATTACAGTATACAGGATGTCAGCGCCCAAGTTTCAGCGAGAAGATAACCCGTAGGCGTATTCTGCTGGTGCGCGTCATAGCCCCGTGCCTGGCGGCTTGGCTAAGCGATTGCACAGTTTTGGGGCGTGGGCTTGGTGTACCGCATAGGTTTGGCGATCTGGTTTTTGGCTGCTCCGGCTGCCCAAGCCAGAATCTTTGGGGGCAGACTCCAACAGCGCTGGGGACAGCCCCAGGGCCAACGCACCCAACCGCCTGCCGTCCAATCTCAGCCCCAGCCTCAGGTTGCAGAATCTCTTAGACCCGATGCCCCTGAGTCTTTCACTCAGGTCGAAAAAGTCGGGGATACTTACTACACAGTTTCTTATGAGCGTGGCGCAGAGGGCTTCTACAAGCGCAACGTCTTCGCCCGTTTTGAGAATGACGCCTGGAACTACTTAGACGAAGCGGCGTCCAAAAAGGCTAGCGACAAATCTTTCGAAACGATTAACCGCTTGGAAAATGCTAGCGGGAAGTCCTACTCGGTTTCGTACGAGCGTGATGAAGAAGGCCGCATTCGCCGCGATGTTTATGCGCGCATGGATGGGAAGCGCTGGACGTATCTCGAAAAACAAATCGAACCGAAAACGGATTTCGACCGCGTCGAACAGGTTTACGACAAGGCTCTCACTGCCCGCTTAAACATGCAGGCCGAAGTGGCGGACAAAGTCACGGACAACACGCGGCGGATGGCCCAGACGAATATGGCGAAAGATGTGGCGCGCCACCTCCCAACGCCTACGACGACTTCTTTGGACGGCTTGATGAAACAGGTCGTTCCGGCTCCGCAGGGTTCGATAGCAGGGTTTCCCGTGGACGCGGTGGATCGTCCCCTCACGAATACCGCACGTCCCACCATCATCAGTTTTCCGGGTGCTGGAAATGCCAAACAAGTGACCCAAGCGCAGATTGATTTTGCTTCTGCTTACCGTTCCGAGGTTCTGAAGGGGCAGATGAATAGTCCCACCAAAGTGGTAGGTGTGGTGGCAAATCTTTTCTCCGACGATCCTGGGGCGGGATTTAGTTCGATCACTCAGAAAGCGGATCTCTATAAGCCTACCGCGTCTGTGATCATCGACGCGACCGACGTTACAAAAGAATACCCGAAATATGTAGATGGCCTAAAGCAGGTGCCCTCGATCCTCGCTGGGGCCGCGGTTGAAACGGCTTATAAGCAGGATGGCCGAAAAGCTTCCAAAGGTGAGGATATCGCGACTTATGGGCCGGGAAATTTCCCCATCATCCGCGGAATCAAAGCCAACAAGTACGCAGAGGGCCTCGGGAAGATGGTGAATGGCCTCCTAAAAGCCAGCAAAGACGCCAAGAGCTATTTCGATCGAGCCGTGGATGGCGTGAACAAAATGTTCATCGTCTCTGTTCAGGAGAATATCTACGGCGGTCTAAAATTGATCCACCACGATGTCGCGAAACAAGGGCTCCCGGATTACTCCGTTTCTGTAGTCTGGGACAAAGACAAAGCGGATGCTATCCGCCAGAAGTTGAATGGCGCGCATGCGCTCGCCGCTGTCCCGCTTGCCGACGGTGGAATGTACTACCTGCCTATCGGTGGGGATATTGCTGACGACAAAACGGCCAAGATTCTGCGCCAAATTGTGGATGCTTCGCAAGAAGGTCCTGTTAAACGTGATACCGCATTGGCGATTGAGAAAAGCGTTTTGGAAGGTAAAGAATTAGTGGAACTCGTTCCCCACGCTACCGAGACAAAGACTGCGAAAACGAAGCCTGCGGAAACGCACGCTCCTAATCTCTGGCAACGCGCTGGTAGCTTCTTCTCGGGAGGGGACACTTCGACTAAGCCAAAAGAAGTAACTCGTCGCCCGCCTGCTAAAAAATACGGAAAATAAGATAGTTTAGCGCACGCAAACGCGGTTACGGCCTTGGTTCTTGGCGTCGTAGAGGGCGCGGTCCGCCGTAGCGATTAGGTCGTCCGCGCTTTTGGAAGTGGAGTCGAGGCTTGCAACCCCGATGCTGATGGTAACGGGGATCTGCTTGTTATCGAAGGTATAGACCTGCTTTTCAATCGCGGCCCGAATACGTTCGGCTACGTCGATTGCGATGGGTAACTTCGTTTCGCGCAACAGGAGCGCAAACTCTTCGCCGCCATATCGCCCAAGAACGTCCTGGCTGCGGATCATCTTATTCAAAATCAGCGCGCATGTTTCTTTGAGCACGTGGTCACCTGCGGGATGTCCGTAGGTGTCGTTGATAGTCTTGAAATGGTCGATGTCTAGCATCAGCAGCGTTAGGGGCAGGCTGCGTGCCGACGAACGCTCGTGTTCTTCCGCAATGAGCTCCATGATCGCTTTGCGATTGAGCGCTTGGGTGAGGGCGTCGCGGTTGGCAAGTTCGTACATTTTTTCGTAATGTAGATTCTCGATCTTGCCTTCTTTGAGAAACTTCAAAATCGTATTGCCGCAGCGGATGAGATCCCCGTCGACAAGCTGCTGGTTGCCGCAACGTTGATCGTTGATAAACGTCCCGTTGGTGCTGCCCAAGTCTTTGCAGAAGATGCCTTGCTCGGAGACATTGAACTCAGTGTGCCGGCGAGAAATGGAGGTTTCGCCGATGCTAATGTCTGCGGTGAGATCGCGGCCCAGAACCATCACAGGTTTCGTGAGGAAAAAGGATTTCCCCAGCGGTTTGCCGGAAATAACGACCAAAGTCGGAGCAGAAGATTTCGCCTGTTCTAAGCGAATCTTAAGCGTCTGACTCTCGGCTACCGCCGTATTGTCAGAGTTAGACTTTTCATCTTCGTTGGCCACGAAAATAGTATAGCAGAACCAAAAGGTACCCACTTCCTTTTCAGACGCTTCGCCATCTGAAAAGGAAGTGGGTACCTTTTAAGAGTGGCTTAGTGCGGCGTGTAATAATTTCTTCGATTCTTCGACGCCCGGCTGATCGAAAGCGTTGATTCCGTATAGTTCGCCCGCGAAGGCGGTGGCGGTTTCGAAGAAGAAGTATAAGGCGCCCAGTGCGTGCGCATCGAGCTGCGGGACTGTGAGCCGGTAGGTCGGCACTTGAGCATTCGTTAGGCTTTGTTGGGTTGCGACCAGTGCTTCGTGCGAGATCTTTTCGAAAGTGTGGCGGCACAGGTAGTCCGACTTACCCGGAGCGAATTCGGGGTGGCCTACGGCCGTTGCGGGGCCTTGGGATTCTACGTCGACAAAGCCGACCACTTTATTAAGCGGCCCTTCTGTGAAGAGCTGTAGAAGCGAATGTTGATCGGTTGTGCCAAGAGCGGCGACCGCTGTCGGGCCGATGCGTTTTCCGGCGGGGGTTTTCTTGCCCAAGCTTTCGCCCCAGAGTTGCACATACCACTCCGCGAACAGGCGCAGATTGCTCCAGTAAGGCATGAGGTAGTGCAAGCTGTGGTTACGTTGAGCGTCCCAGCCATGAAGAGCGGCAGCGAAGACATAGGCCGGGTTCTGATCCGCCGGGGTTTTCTCTAACTCCGAACGCAGAGCCGCAGCACCGCGAATGAGAGCGGAGGTGTCTACGCCACCCAATGCTCCTGGCAAAAGGCCCACGGGGGTGAGAACGCTGAAGCGTCCCCCAATCGCCGGAGGCACTTCCATGGCCGCCCAATTATTCTCCGTCGCCATCTTGCGCAATTCACCGGAGCTCGGATCGGTGATGACTACAAAGCCCTTGGGATCGAGTGTCTCGCTTAGGTGGTAAAAAGCGGCTAGCGTTTCGGTGGTGTTTCCCGATTTGCTGATGATAATCGTCGCGACGTGCCGGTTTTTGAGGTGTGCTTTGGCTCGGGCAATCGCTGCCGGGTCGATATTGCTAACCCAAACCAACGGAAAGTCGGGCGTTCCGACGGCATCTACTGCACTCGCGGCGCCTAAGTACGAACCGCCGATTCCCAGGACCAAAGCTGCGTTGTACTCGCCCCGCAGCTTTTTCACCGCTGCTTTGAGGCATTCAGGCTCGGTTTCGACGAGCTTCGCGGGGAGATTGTAAAAACCTACAGGCCCGTCGAATTTTCCCCGCAAGGCTGTGTGGTGAGCTTGGAACTGGGCTGCCGCGGGCAGGGTGGGCCCGTTCTGAAAAAGGGAGCTCAGGTTTAGGTTAAATCCGGGTAGATCCCACTGCGTCTTCATTCACCATTCCATCCAGGGCCCGAGACAGCACTAATCGCTGAATCTGGTTTGTGCCCTCTACGATTTGTAGCGCCTTGCTGTCGCGTAAGAGCCGTTCCACGCCGCTTCCGGTGCGGCACCCTTCATAACCTAAGTAATGGACGGCGTCATGGCAGACTTGTATGGCGAGATCGCTGGCGGTCAGTTTGAAAGAAGCGGCCAAGGGCCCAAGAAATTCGCCCTTATCCCGAGATTCGGATAATTGCGCCATCATGGCCCGTGCGCCGTTTAGTTTTGCGTAGTGTTCGGCGAAGATCGCGCGCACCCCATCGGCGCTGCCATCGCGGGGGATTAGCTTCCACGCGATTTCAATCCCCTGAGCCGCTGCAGACACCCCCGCTGCGCCAATGGCAATGCGGCCGGCATCGAGTTGGGAGAGCGCTACTTTGAAGCCTTCTCCCCGTTTTCCCAGGAGCTGGTCTTGAGGGATGAAACAGTTTTCAAACACTAACTCCGCTAAAGTCGAAGCCCGTAGGCCCAGCTTTTTTTCTTGTTTCCCAATGCGGAAACCCGGAGTGTTCGCCGGTACGAGAAAGGAAGAGATCCCCGCGGTTTTA
>JAIEOG010000059.1 GCA_019750655.1 bacterium | reverse complement strand
TGTGCTGCTTAAAAAGGTGACGCACCGCGGTCTAGTGATGCCTGCCTGATACCGATAACTCAGTGTGTCTGTGCGCCATACCCTCATTCTCATACTAGCTTTTCTGGCTTTTCCGGCTCTAGGCAAACCTCGGGATCGTAATAAACCGGCACTGCCAGATTGCCGCTTTGAAGCTTTTGATCCGGCAGGAGAGCAGTCGCGCGCGGAAAAGACCGCGGCGATGGCCAAGCAGGCGGGCTTGCATGTCTGGAAGCCCAATTCACCCAGTTACACGCGCAAAGTCGTCGGCAGCCGCACAGTGAGGGGCAAGAGGGTGAAGGTGTTCGGTTATTTCGATGAGGCGGGGAAGCAACTCGCGGGTAAAAAGCTCGCAGATCTGCTCCAGCGGCTTAAAGACAACAAGCACACTATTCCTCCGAACTGGAGTGAAGTGAAAATCACGATCGATCCACTGGCCCACGTGCAGATTCGTGGCAGAGACGATCAAGGGCGCAGCCAGGAGCTCCGGCATCCCGAGTGGACCCGAGTTAGCAACCTCCATAAATTCGATCTCAATATTCACTTTGGTACAGTCCTCTCGCAGATCCGTAAATCGGCCTTGTCTGATCTCCAGGAGACAGAGCCCACGAAACGAAAAGCGCTCGCCGCTTTGTTGTTACTAATGGACGCTACCCAGATTCGAGTAGGGAATGAGTCGTCGGCTAAAGACGGGAAGTTTGGTCTCACAACCTTGGAGAAAAAACACTTCAAGCTAGATGGCGATACCATTCAGTTTGATTTCCATGGCAAGCACGATGTGAAAAACGAGAGTGAGCGAGATCTAAGGCCCGAGCTTACAGCGGCGCTGCGGGATTTGAGACGCCTCCCAGGCGATAGGCTTTTCCAATACCGGGATCCGCAGGGGCGGCTCCGCCAGTTAACCGCTGATGATTTTAACTCCTACTTAGGGCTTGTTAGCGGAAACGGTTTCACGGCGAAAAATTTCCGCACCTGGTGGGCGACACGCATGGCTTTGGAATACCTCACTTACGAGCCGTTTCCGAAGACAGAGAAGGAAAAAAAGGCGGTTTGGAAAGAAGCGGTGGATGGCGCAGCAGGTTTCCTCAATAACAATCCCTCCGAAGCGGAAAGAAGTTACATCGATCCGATTGTCAAAGAAGTGTATTTCAATAACCCGGAGGCGGTTTTTGCTGCTTTCGACCGCCGCCCAGGGAGGCTTCCTTCGGAAGTAGAGTCAGGTGAGGTTGCGACGCTCCGCTTTTTGCAAGAACAAAGAGCGCGTCTAGGTGTTTCGGAGATTGATGACTAACGCCGCGTCGTCCGCGTGATGCGTTCCATCGAACGCTTCATGTCTTTCTCTTTTATCGAATCTCGCTTATCGAAATTCTTCTTACCGCGGCCGAGCGCGATTTCGACCTTAGCCAGGCCCTTTTTGAAATAAATCTTCGTCGGCACAAGGCTGTAACCCCGGATCTCGCTCTTCTTCCAAAGCTTTTCCAGTTCATCGCTTTTGAGTAGCAGCTTGCGTGTGCGCAACGGCTCATGATTCTGCTGATTGCCGTGCGTGTAAGGCGCGATGTGGGCGTTGATCAGAAAGAGCTCGCCATGTTTGAAGACAGCGTAAGCGTCCATGAGGTTCGCCTTGCCATCCCGCAGTGCCTTGACCTCGGTGCCTAGGAGCACCATGCCGGCTTCGTAAGTGTCCTCGATGAAATAGTTGTGGCGCGCTTTGCGGTTCTCGCTGACGATTTTAATGCCGCCGTCACTCATTTCGTGTGTGCTGTGCCTTCTTCATCGAGGGTGACAATGCCCATTGAGATTACAATCTTGAAAGCTTCTTGCACGGAGATATCCAACGGCGTCAGCTCCGATTCTTTGACGAGCAAGTAGAAACCACTCGTTGGGTTCGGAGTACAAGGGACAAAAACGTTCACTAAATCTGCGGGCGCGCCTAAGCGGCGGTCTGGCTTGCCTGTGCGGAAACCAATCGAAAGGTGCTGTTGGGAGGGAAAGTGCACCAGCACCACGCCATGGAACTTGTCCGATTGCGGGTTCAGGATCGTTTCTAAAAACTTCCGGATGGTTGAGTAGATGCTGCCAGCGAGTGGCGCCTTGCGCAGCATGGAATCAAAGAAGTTAAACGATGCCTGGCCGACGTGGTTTTTCGCCGCCGTGCCCACCAGTAAGATAATCGTGATGGAGAAGACGAGCCCCAAGCCTGGGAAGTCGAAGGGCAGGTAACTCGTCGGCATGAAATTCCGCACACTGCCTTCCAAGCTGGCAATCAGCCAAACAAGCAGATTGAGCGTGGCGACAATGGGAACGAGCAGCAGCGCTCCGGTTATAAAGGCGTTGCGCAGTTCTTTCATGGGGTTTCCTGAAGTGAGAGATTGTCGATGAGCCGCGTATTGCCGGCACGGACCGCCAAGAAAAGACGCGGCTGTCGGATTTCCGAAAAGGGCAATTCACGAGGTGCCGGGATGAGCGTCTTCTCGGAAGCCACCGCCACATAGTCTATTTGCAAAGGCACTGAGGTGATTTCTTTTTCTGCGGCGGCCACGATTTCGCCGACGGTAACAGCCGTGCGACGCGAAGCTTCTGCTGCGCGCCGTGCAGCGATGGGCAAGTGAGCTGCCCAGGCGCGTTCGTCAGTACTGAGGTAGCGGTTACGCGATGAGAGGGCCAAGCCATCGGCTTCACGCACAATGGGTTCTGGCACGATCGCAAGCGGCAAGTTCAAGTCTTCGACCATTTGCTGGATGACCCGAAGCTGCTGAAAGTCTTTTTCGCCGAAAACCGCGAAATCCGGCTGCGCGACTTGGAAGAGCTTTAGGCAAACTGTCGCTACGCCTTCGAAGTGCCCTGGGCGCGAAGCGCCGCACAGGTGGTCGGTGAGTTTGTTCACGCGCACCAGAGTCGCAAAATCGTCCGCGTAGAAATCTTTTTTCGTGGGCGCCATCAAGAGATCAACGCCGGCAGCTTCGAGTTTAGCGGAGTCCTCTTCAAAAGTGCGAGGGTATTTATCAAAGTCTTCGTTCGGCCCAAATTGGAGCGGATTGACGAAAATGCTGACGATGACTTTTTCGCCGAGCTTTTTCGCCGTTTCGACGAGGCGCAGATGCCCCTCGTGCAGGCAGCCCATCGTCGGGACAAACGCGATCTTCGCCTCGCGACGCCACCGCAGCGCCATCTCTTGAATCACTTGCGGGGATTGCAGCACTAGCATGGCTTAAAAGCTATGCTCCTTGTCTGGGAAAGTACCGGCTTTCACTTCACGGCGGTAAGCCGATAGTGCTTCGCTCACAGCCGAAGAAAGCGATGCGAAGTTTTTCACGAACTTCGGTTTGAAGCTGGGATTGAGCCCCAGCAGATCGGTGATGACGAGCACTTGGCCGTCGCAGCTCGGGCCCGCGCCAATGCCAATGGTCGGTACGCGGAGTTCCGCGGTGATTTCTTTCGCGAGCGGTGCGGGAATGCCTTCGAGAACAATCGAATAAACGCCTGCGTCTTGAAGTGCCAAGGCGTCTTTCAAGATCATCGTCCGCGCTTCGTCACTACGGCCTTGGACTTTGAAACCGCCAAACTGGTGAACGCTCTGTGGCGTCAGGCCGATATGGCCCATGACTGGCACGCCGATAGAGACCAAGCGATCTACCGTATCGGCCATTGCTACGCCGCCCTCGAGCTTCACCGCCTCGGCTTTGCCTTCGCCTAAGAGCCGGGTCGCGGCATTCACGGCGTCGCGCACACAGCCTTGGTAGCTGCCAAAGGGCAAGTCGGCCACCAGATGAGCCCGGTGCAAACCCTTGGAGACTGCGCGCGTGTGGTAGACCACATCGTCGACCGTCACGCCGAGCGTATTGTGTTCACCCTGAACGACCATGCCGAGGGAATCCCCGACTAAAACGATGTCTGCGAATTCGTCGACAAGACGCGCGAAGGTGTAGTCGTAGCAAGTGACGGCGACGAGGGGGTCTGCCCCTTTGCGCGATTGGACCGTTACGGCCGTGTGTTTGAAAGCTGGGGGCTGCTTCGCCATGAGACCGGCACTATACCGGAGAACCCGGGGATGTAAAACGGCATCCCCCGGCTGGGTTTAAACTAGAAGACACTGGAAATAGAAGCGCCGACAGACCAGGCACGGCCGCTGACCGTGAAGCCTGGGGCCCCGATGAAATCGGGATCGGCCTTCACGACTTGGCGGGGCGCCATGAAGTGGTATTGCCCGTGCATCGCGAGCAGCATGTTGTTGAAAAACTCGTTGCGGCCCAAGTCCACCGCAGCGGATAGGCCCAAGACGTGGACGTCGGTATCGATGATATTGCCCATGGTCGAAATATCGACGACAGGCGTGGGGCGCAGCTGGTAGCCCGTGCCGAAACGCAGGCCCCGCAATCCGCGCCATTCTAACGAAACGCGCGGGTTCCAAGTGTCGCGGAATTGCGTGAAAGGCGGCTTCGTGACGCGTTCCACACCGCTTGCATCTTTGGTGGCGACGCGCAGGTAGCTCGGCTCGTATTGGCTCCACTGTTGGAACGCGACACCGGCGGAAAGTACGAAATCGTCGAAGTTTCTCTGCAAGTCCATTTCGACAATCATCGGTTCGTAATAGAGCGTGCTCTTAACCGTCACCGGCTGATTCGCCACCGGAGAGCCGTTCAGGTCCAAAGTACCGTCGATTCGCTGCAAGAAAACGGGCCGAACGGATTGGCGGTAAACCAACGAAGCGCCGGTCTTTCCGAAGTTCCCGTACATGCCGAAGATGGTGGCGGAGTTGAAACCGACATCCATCATCATACGGCCCAAAGAGTTCGAGGATCCGAGATCCATTTCCGAAACGCCGGCGCTCGTGAGAAACACGGCCAGCGATCCACCAATATAAAGGTGGTTCGGAATCAGCTCGAGGCCCAAGCCCAAGCTTCCCTTGAACTGCACATCGGAATTGCCGTAGCGCAGGTTCGTAAAATCGTAAGGGCTCAGTGCTAACCAACGACGGAATTCTTTGATCGGGCCCGAGACAGAAAAACCAAAACCGGAGCGGTGGTCCTTCCAAAAGGGCAGGCGGAAAGGCTGAGTGTAGCCTGCGGCCCAGAGCGTGTTGGTCACTTCCGGGATGTTCGCGGTGCCGCTGCGCAATTGGCCGGTGCGCGTGCGGTATTCTTGGCTATCGAGCAAAACGTTTGTCGGGTTATCCATCTGGGCGTGGACCCAGTTCATGGCAAAACCAAAACGCTTTTCGGGAATGGCCGCAATCAGGCCCGGATTCAAAACGGCCGTAAACGGGTTTTCCGTTTCAGACGTAACAGAGCTCACTCGGCCAGACGTCATGCCGCCCAAGCCATAGGTCTGATCCGTCATGGCGTGCAGGGATGTTGCAGAAAATAGAAATCCCAGCCCCAGAATGTAAAAACCGATTCTCACGTTTTAACTCCCACCTACACCCGACTGTTGGGTTCGGCAATGAAAAGGCCCCGCTGCTCTCCTAGCTTGAAAAACTGCTCGGGAGATAACTCTTCGGCGCGGGCATTCGGATCGACCCCCAGGCTTTCCAAAGACTCTTCCCAGTCCATGCCTGGCGAGCTCTTCTTTAGATTGCCGAGAAGTTTCTTCCGCCTTTGTTGAAAGGCGCCGCGGACCATGGCCCGGAAGGCGGGTCCGAGGGCTTTTCCTCGGGGTTGGAAGCAGAGAGCCTCAGAATCAACCTCAGGGGCCGGGTAAAAGGCGCCTGGGGGAATGATTCCCATCTTCTCCACTTCGAATTGAAGCTGCATCAGCACGCTGAGGGCCCCGTAAGCGGAAGTACGGGGTTCTGCTACCACACGTTGGGCAAATTCGCGCTGAAAAGTGAATACCATCTGAACAGGAGGAGTAGCGAACTCAGCAAAGCGAAAAAGGATCTGAGAAGAAAGGTGGTAGGGCAGATTAGAAAGCACGCTCAGCCGTTTACCGGCCGCGCGGGCTTCCAAATCGGCCTCAAGGACATCGCCTTCAACGAGCTCAACCTGAGGAAACTGCCCGCGCAGGTATTCGGAAAGTTTGCGGTCGTACTCGAAAAGTGTCACCGGCACCTGGGCGTTTTTCAAAAGCGGCGTGGTGAGTGCTGCGAGGCCGGGGCCGATTTCCCAAACTGCATCGGCGGGGACAGCGAGCGCTTTCAACGCGAGCTTCTCCGCCCAGTGGGGCGACACGAGAAAGTTTTGGCTCAGACTCTTGCGGGCCGCGGCTCCGAGGCCATCTAAGATCGTGCGGGGGTGGCTCATGCTAACTCCGCATGGGCAATCGGCGTCGTAGACCACGGCGCCGTTTCGAGTAGCCCAGCGCGCTCTTGAAGGGCTGCGAGGTGTGCCACCATGGCGGCGTTGTCCGAGCAATGGCGCGCGGGTGGAAAAAAGGCTTCCGGGAGTTTTTCTCGCAAGCGGCTATTGCAAGCGACGCCGCCCGT
>JAIEOG010000355.1 GCA_019750655.1 bacterium | reverse complement strand
CCAGTCTTCGCGCCCCCTAAGGGTCGCTACGCCTGGCAGGCCAGTTTTCTTCAAAGAATTTAAATTGCACCGAATCGAAATGCGAAGACGGTGTCCGGCGTAGCCCAAAGAGCGAAGACGGACCTCACTCTTTACTCGCTCACTCCGTCCGCTAGACCAGAGCTTCCAAACGATTGCCCGCCGCCTGGTTGTGCAGAATGAGCTTTGCTTTCTCGAAGACGATAGCTGCTGCCTCTTCGGGGGGAAGCCCGCCGTCGGGGTAGATATTCGAAAGCACGGAGTATTCAAACTCGACGGCCTCGTTCCCGGAAAACTCCACTGCCCGTTTGCGGGCGCTTTTATCCCGCAGGGAATAGACGAAGTAACAAGAGAGGCTGCTGGCCGCTTGCGCATTTCCGCCCGGGCGTTCGCCGATAAAATACAGAATCAATTCTGCCTTCGACGCCTTCGCAATCGGTTCGGCGAGCTTCACCCGGCCATAAGGCACGAGGTAAGGCGCCCATTCCATCTTAGAAAGCGCAAAGAGATCTTTCAGCAATGGAAACAAAGTGAGATTACCGTGCACCGCTTCGGCAGAAAGGCCATCGGAGAGTAGCACCAGGACCTTCTTTTTTTCCTTTTTGAGAAGCTGCGCAGACTCTCTCGAAAGCTCCGCTCCCAATGCAGGAGACCCAAGGTGCGCCTCTTTATTGGTCGCTTGGGTAGAAAGCAAACGGGCAGGAACGGCCTTGCGGATCCGTGCGATGTCGAGTTCGCGGTAAACGGCGTCTTTCGCAACTGCCTGGTTCCAACGTGTCGACCGATTTACTGACTCGGCAGGCCGAGGGCCGGCATTCTCAAATCCATAAAGCGAAGGAGTCGCCCGGCGTAGGCTTTCCAAGTCGGAAGCTGACGCGCAAAATATTTCAGGACGGCCCCACTCCGGTCCCCGCTCCAATACTCCCTGGGGCCCTTTTTGCAGAATGCCTTTATCGACCGCCCATACTGCAAACTCCGGGGTGGGATTTTTCCCGTAGACCTCGCGCAAAGTCTGCACGTCATGTGCGCTGGTATCGAAGTAAGCCAGCATGCGATCGGTGTTTAGGCAGACATCCATATAGTAATTCGCCCCCGCGGCTGTGAGCATCTGCGTCGCCATCTGCTGGCCTTCTAGCGTGATTTCCGAATGGAGGGTGTAGCAAGGCGCCATGCCCATGGGGACGCCCAAGAGTTTTCCCATGAAATGATCCTGCAAACTGGAATAGATCATTTCGAAATTCGTCTGGTGCGTCTCCGGCCCAATAAAGCCGGTCACATTATTCACCATGAAGGGTTTGTAGTTTCGGGCGAGTCCATAACAAAGCGCCTCGAGGGTCGCCATATCGATGCCCTCGTGCTTGCCATAGGTAAACTCACTGCCCTGCCCTGTCTCGAAATAGAAAACATTCGGGGCGGCACCCAATGGCCCTTTCTCTCGCATCTTCGCTTCGGCGCGATCTAAGAGCCCTATTTCCAAATCGAACTCGGTAAGGTTGGTGCTTTCTGTACCCGCAAGGCTCTGAAAAATAATCTCCACCGGCGCACCAGCCTCCAGACATGCTAGCTGGGTCTTAATGTGCGATAAGACGCAAATCTGCGTGGGCGCTCCCGTCTCCCGGCGCAGCTTATCCAGATGGACCAGGACTTTGGAAATATTATCGACCGTATCGATCGACGGGTTTACACCCAGCAAAGCATCGCCCGAGGCGAGCGATAAACCATAATAGGTGAGCAGCGCGATTCCGCGAGGGTCATCGATGGGGTGGTTGGGTTGTAGCCGCGACGAAAGCGTTCCAGGCAACCCAAGCCGTGTCCGCGCTGTCGTCGGGCAGGAGATCTTTTTCGCGATGTAAACCAACTCGTGGGTGTTACAAAGCTTTGAAACCGCAGCCGCCATAACGCCGGTCAACGCTTTTCCGTAGCCCTCGATTTCTGCCCCCGTGCTTCGCAGGAGCCGGTCTTTGAATTCCCCTAAGGTAAGTGGCGCTATTTTGTGAAACACCGCTTCGTCTATCCGGTAATTTGCTTTCATCACCGCATCGACTTTTCCGTTTTCGGTTTTCAGGGGGTTATCGTAGAGATACCCGAGAGTGAGTTTAGAAAGGACGGCGCGGGCCTCTTCTCGCTCGGTTTCTGTGCTCGCTGCTAGGCCAGCACCCCGGTCCCCAGCTTTGGAAATATCCGCGAGTCCCAGGACTCTCTTTAAGTCGACTTTCTTCATTTCTCAAACCCATACAAGCTTACTGGCACATTCTGGTGAACTACCTTTCCCAACGCAAGGTAATGCGCGGGGCGCGTCTCTATCTCGTCCAGAACGATGAATGCGCTTTTCTTTCGGCTATACAGGCGCAGCCACGTTCCAAAGAGCTTTCCCAAGTTGGCATTGAGAATAAAGACATACGGCCGAGGCGTTCCGTTCCGATCCAGACGCTTCGCTACCTGAGGCGCTAGCCGCTTGAGGGCTGCGACATTCTGCAGCTGCGTTGCAAGAAAATAGGCCCCCGGCTCCCCTATCGCCCCATTCCGCAGCGTCCCGCGTACAGGTGCTTGTAGAGGGAGCAGGCGGGTGTCCTCTAAAAACACGGAGTCGCCGCTTACCTGCGTCGAGTAGAGAGCCATTCCCAACACCGTCGCTCTCCCGCGCGAGTCTGGAACATAGCGATCGAGATCTCGCCCCAGCACGCGCGAGGCACGTATGGCTTCCGCGAGTTCCACTCCGAAATCTCCATAGGGTGTTATGTCACTCCGCGGTTGGTATAGAAGTTCCCCCACTCCGCCCGAGAAGACGCGCAAAGCTCTGGGGTAACGGCGCGCATAGATCTCTAACTGTCTAGTGAAGTGCTGCACAATGCGATCGACTTCAGGACGCGAGAACTCCGCACCGACTCGGCGACGGATTCCAAGCTTTCGAAGAAGGTGCACCCCCGGTGGGGTGATAGCGGTAATTCGGTACGAGCCCGGCTCCAAGACGAAGTGGCGTGCGCCAATCATCTTCCAATCCGTCGCGAGCATCCGCCCTGCCTGGCATAGGCCAGTATTCGTCGTGCCGCCCCCAATGTCGAAATTCAGAAACATCTTCTGTGGAGATTGCTGCATCAGCCCCTGGCAATTCGCCAGGCATGCCACCCAGCTTTCCAGAAGAGGATCTTCCGCTTGGATGGTGAGGATTTCCTGCGCTTCTTGCCGAATGAGCTCCAACAACCCGGGCGCATTTTCCGATTGCGCCGCGAGCCCTGTGAGCAGCGCGCCGCCCCCCACGAGGTGCTTCCAATCCAACCCCGATTCCTGCCTCCATTTCTGTACCAGCTGTTCCAGAGCGAGAAGGTCTAATCGATTACCCTTTCTCGGCGTGAAAACAGGCGCGGACTGGTAGCGCACCTGGGAGCCCGAGAACTCCCTCCTACCTAGAACCCAGTTCTTCTCCAGCTGGGTCTGCGCGATAACACAATGGCTGGTGGTGGTCCCAAAATCCAAACCTAGAAGTAGTTGCTGGGTCGCCATACGATCCAAGACCTTACTGCATTTGAACAAAAATACAAAAAAAGTCTGGCCTCTCGGAGGGCTATCTTGATCTGGCTTTCCGACTTACGTAAATGTGCCGCAGAAGGAGAAAACAATGGCGTCAAAAGCGTTGAATACGTTGATTTTGGGACTGCGCGCTCTGGGGATGAGCAAGCTGTGTTTCGCGAACCCGGCTCTCGTCACTCGACTGGAAACCCCAAATACCATTCCCGTACCTGGAAGGTTTCTCACTAAGAATGGCTCCGTGCACGAAGAAGCCGCTAGTTTTCTAGGCCCGCGAGGGGCCGGTACCCCAGCTGCTCATTGAGGAGTTTGATTTCTGCCGTGACGTCTTCGATTTCCATCTCTGTAGCGGCTTGCTCTTCGACTGCTTCGTCCTCAGCCCCTTGCGCGTTTTCTTGCTCCTGGCGAAATGCCCTCCCGCCTTCGCCGCGGCTTTCTAGAAACTCGAGGTAGCGTCCATCGCCCGCTCTCACGGAGCTTGTGTCTCGCTGTTCTTCGGCAAGTGAATGAAGGGCTTCTAGTTCGGCCAGCAATTCCTCTCGGCGCTCCTTACGTTGGTGGCGTGTCGTCAACCGACGCTCCATTCGAGTTCGCAATTCCACGACCCTAGGCTCCAAGGACGCGTTGCTCTTCAGCCTTGCTAGGGTTCTAGCCTGCAAAACTCGGCTTACCCACAGTACCTGCGAAAGCTGCGCCGCAGCCACGAGAGCAGCCGAAGAACCCTCCGCGTATAAGACTTTGAGCCCACTGGAGGGGACCGTCAGGTCGGCGGGGGAAGAGAACCGAAGGCCTACGGCCTCTAAGTTTCTTTGGAGGGCAATAATGGCAGGGTTTGAACCGCGGTTTCGGACCGGGAGAAAAACATTTACTACCAGCTGCGCCTCCAGAGAATCTCGCGTGCCCCGTGCGCCCGTCCGTAGTTTCGCACTTAAGCTGGGCGCGATCTTTTCCGCCACGCCATTATCCAGGGCCAGCTTGCGCCTGCACACCTTAGACATCCCAGTCGATTCGGAAGTCTTCGCAAAACCTGTGGGAATAGGAAGGGCCGCTAAAACAAACGCAAGCACGGCGTACGAGAGCTTCATAGAGAACGCTCTACCCCTTCCTGTTGTGTGGCAGCAAGAGTGAAACTAATGGTCGAGTTCGCCATCCACGTCCGGGACTTTAACGAGTGGAGAGCCCGCAATGCGCCCCGCGGATTGTGGTATAGAGCGCTCCCTATGGTCGATCCAGGCAGTCTCGGAACCGTCCAACAGACCCTGCTCATCCCGCTCTGGGCGCGGGCGGAGTGGTCTCGGCGTTTTGCTGCGTTCCAAGATCCCCACTCCGAGCGCTTGGTAGAAAGTCTCCAGTACGATTTTGAAGAAGTGCGCAAACGCATCGGCACGTTCGGGATGCTCAATCTGGGTTACCGGTCGGTCCGCATGGACCGCATTGCCCGCGATTTCCTGAAACGCCACCCCGGCGCCACGATCGTGAATCTGGGTTGCGGACTGGACACTCTTTATGAACGCATCGACGATGGACAAGCACACGTCGTAAACGTCGACATGCCGGATACGGTAGCACTGCGAAACCGGCTGCTCCCGCCCTCGGATCGCAGCGTGGCAATTGGAGCTTCCATCCTGGAAGACGATTGGAAAGCAGCTTTGCCCCCAGGGCCAGTACTAGTTCTGTTGGCCGGAGTTTCAATGTACCTAACCCGCGCGCAAATCCACAAACTGTTAAGGGGACTAGTCGGTTTGCGCTCCACCGTCGAGGTAGCCGTAGACGTCATGGCACCGCGAACGATCCGCGCGTCGAATTTTCTAATGGGATTTTCTCGCTTGCCTCAAGCGCCCCTGTCTTTCGGAGCCGCCGGCGCACAAGATTTAATGGAAGCGATTCCCGGTGGCCGCTTAATCCAATCGGACTACCTTTTGAGCGGACTGGGAAAGGGGCTCGGGCTTCCTTGGCAAACAAGATCCCTCGCTCAGTGGGGCTGCCGTCTTTTCCCGGAACGCCTTTACCAAATCGCCCTGCCCCAGGAGAAACGCCTGTGAGCCTTGGCGGTAAACTCGTTTCACTTTTCCCCCTCTTGCAGATCTTGGGGATCGCGGCTTGCGCCTACGCTCTCCCGCAGTCTGCGCTGGTGCGCCTTGGAGGAATTCTATTTTTTCTCTACGCATTTCCCCTAATCGCCTTCCGCTTGCACAACTGGTTTTTCCCTTTGAGGCGAAGCCTGAGTGAAATTTCCGCAAAGCAGTACATCCCGTGGTGGGGCGCTTACAGCATCCAATCGCTTTTCATGGCGATGCCCTGGCTAGAAAGCTGGATGAAAACCATCCCTGGCCTCTACAGTTTTTGGTTGCGCCTTTGGGGAAGCCGCGTTGGCAAAGGTATTTTCTGGGCGCCCACATCACGCGTAGAAGACCGCAGCTTGCTCGATATCGGCGATAACGTGGTCGTTGGGTATGACTCTTGTTTTGTGGCCCACCTCGTAAAACGTGACCCGGCCGGGGAGCTAAAACTTTTTGTATCCCCCATCAAAGTCGGATCGGGGGCTCTCATCGGCGCCCTTTGCCGGATCGGGCCCGGCACCCAGATCGTGGAAAACTCTCAGGTCCCGGCAAACACCGTTACTTACCGCGGCGCACGCCACACCTGCCTACCTGAAGAGATGCAGTGATCCCCTTACTGAAATTTCTATTCGGGTTGCGCTACCGCCGCTACCAGAGAAAGCTCGGCGATCCGAGGAAGGCGCAGCACCGGGTCTTCGCTTCGGTTGTCCGAGAACTTTCCCAAACGGAGTACGGCCAGTCTTTGGGCGTCTCTTCCAAAATGGCATACGCGGATTTCAATAAG
>JAIEOG010000050.1 GCA_019750655.1 bacterium | reverse complement strand
TACGCCGTTCGTCCCGTTCCCATCCACTAAAGCGCTGGGCATGTAGTGGTAGCCATTCGTGAGCGTTTGTGTCGTGCCATTGTAGGTTACGGACACATCTCCCGCGCCGCCCGTCGGTGTCGGAGCTGTGCAGGTCGCAGCGCTCGATGAAGAAGCGGAAACAGACGAACACGAAGAGCCATTGACGGAAACTGTCATCGATCCGTTAAACCCAGTGCCCACGAGTGAAAGAGTATGGCCCGTACCACCTAAGCTCGGAGAAATGCTCGTAAGGGTCAGTGGGATGGTTTGCGTTGTCGCACTCGCTACTGACGTATAGCTCGAGTTACCGGTCGCGTTGTAGGCGCGTACGCGGTAGTAGTACAGTGTGCCGTCGGAGAGACTCGTATTCGAGTAACTGTTCGAATTCGCCGCCACCGAAGTGATTTGCGAATAAGACGAACCGTCGGTACTGCGCTCGATGTAAAACCCGCTTTCGTTGCTCGAGTTATCCGTCCAGCTCAAATCGATACGCGAAGTCGAAATCGCTGTAGCGCCCAGGCCCGAGGGGGCGAGTGGGATTGCGGGGGAATCTGTAAGGGTCTGTCCCGAAGAAACATCGGGAGTGAAATTGCGGTTGTAAGCGCAGAGACGGAAGCTGTAAGTCGCGGCATTCGTGAGCGAGGATACGGTCGTCGTTAAGACGTTCCCCAGGTCCGTGCCGCTATTGCAGTTGGAAGGCGCGGTTCCCCCAGAGGTTTGCGCGAGTTTGTAACCTGCCGTGGTTCCACCGCCGGAGGCCCAAGTGAAGGTTAAAGACGTCGTTCCATAAACTGAAACGGCAAACGAAGAGGGGTTGGGTGGTGCGGATTCTGCGGAACTAGAAATGGAATAGGTCCCGATGACGCTCCCAATGGCGCCACTTACCGTGGAAGTGACGGCGCTGCTGGCCGTCGCGGCTCCTGCCGTGACAGAAATCCCTGCATTCGAGGATGACCAATCCAGGGATCCTGCAGGAACCACAGAAGTCGAAGCATCCGAATAAGTGGCTGTAGCAGTGAATGTCACGGTGCGGTTCCCTACAATCGAACCAGAGCTCGGGGAAAGATCGATGCTGGTGACATACGGAGTAGCTGTGCCCGTAAGGCTGACTTTCTCCATGCTGCCGCCGCTGTAGTAGTTGTTATCCTGGGACCGGCCCGATAGGTAAACGTCACTACCAGAAACAAAAGCCCAGTTCATGACGTCATCGGCCGGGCCATCCGCCATCACCTTCATGCCCGTGGAGTTGTAAGCGGTGTCGAAATCCCCACTCGAATTGAAGGCCGCTGAAAGGTAGTCGTAGTTGCTTCCTGTGTAAGCCGTGCCCGTGACTACGATATCGGTGCCGCTCGGTGTAATAGAGTTCAGCAGGCAGTCTTGCGAAGGCGTCGAGCCGTTGTGGGAGAACAGAGTGATGCCGGTATCGCTCGAACCACCGCTAATGCCGACGTAGCCATAGCCTGAAGATAAAGAGCCCGTTGTGGTCGAGATGGCTGCAACGGCGCAAACCCAAGGGGTCGTCGAAGGGTTATTCGAACGGTTGGCCCCCACGGTAAATACTTTTGTTCCCGATACTGTGATCGCGGACGGAATAGATTCGTTCCCTCCACCCGCGCCACTGAAGCTTAGCGCGGTCCCGAAAGGGGAAGATGCTGTGTCCATGATCGTTGGTGTTCCCGAGTTGTGCGAATACTTATCGACATAGAAGTGCCGAGTGCCGGAGTTCTCAGTGCTTGCTACGAAATAGGCCCCTGCCGTGGAGTCATAGGCCACACCTACCGCTGTTCCCACGTACGCCGTGTTTTTCACGATCGATCCGTAAGCCGCTCCGGTTTGTTGGTCGTAAGCGGCAATGAATGGACGGTAGTTAGTGCCGTTAGTCCCAATCGAGCCCACGATTGTGACCACGCCGTGGTGGGAGGTGTTGACGTCGGGGTTGTAAGCAATGCCTCGGATAAAAGCGTGGCCGTCGGTAGAGTTTCCCCCAACGCCGGATGCGACAATGCCATCCGTATCGAAAGCGGTCATTAAGGAGCCAGTCGCGGAGAATTTGGCGAGGTAGATATCGTAATAACCGTTCGACTTCATCGAGCGGCAAGCGACGATATAACCGTCGTATGCGTAGACGCCGCCATTACAAAGGTTGTCAAAGCCTGCGCCTGCAAAATCGAAAAATTGAACACCGGGGATCCAACCATTGCGGCGAGTGAAGCTGCCGTTTGGCCAGCCACCCGTAAAGAGTTGGGATGCAACTAAGCCTTCATATTGGGAACCAGTCCAAGCACGGCCCACGACGAGGTAATTAGTGGTGTTGCCTGGTTGCTGGATTGCCGTGCGGTAAACGACGTTACCGTCGAAACCGGAAGGGCGGAGCGCAGTCCCATATTCCGCACGTGCGGGCGCAGCGGATAGTCCGCACACGACCAGCGTGCAAGCGAGAACTCGCCAGTTTTTAATCCACCAACGCACCACAGTTCCTTTTTCAGAGGGAGAGGACACACTTGTCAGAGGGGTCCACCTTTTAGTCTAGACCTGAATTGTGAAGAAATTGTGAAAGGGCTTAGGAGTTAAGATTTCTTAAAAAATAGTCATTTGCTGCTCGCCGGTAGGCACGGATTTCCCCGGTTGGAGTCCTAGGTGCTTGTGGGCGAGTTCCGTGGCGACACGTCCCTGGCGGGTGCGGTTCAAGAAGCCGATTTGCAGGAGGTACGGTTCATACACGTCTTCGAGCGTTTCGCGTTCTTCGCCCAAGGCGGAGCAAAGCGTTTCAATCCCCACGGGACCGCCGCCAAAGTTCTTAATAATGGTGGTTAGGAAAGCGCGGTCCATGGCGTCGAGGCCGCGCTTATCGACGTCTAGCATTTCAAGAGCGGCAGAAGCCACGGGGGCTGTGATCACACCATCCGCTTTGATTTCGGCATAGTCGCGCACACGGCGCAAAAGTCGGTTGGCGATTCGAGGGGTGCCCCGCGAGCGGCGAGCGATTTCGAGCGCGCCTTCCATTTCAATGCGGCATTTGAGAATGCCGGCCGAACGGACCAAAACCATCTGCAATTCTTCGGGACTATAATGCTCTAAGCGCAGAACCATGCCGAAGCGGCCCATCATCGGCGAGGTTAAAAGCCCTGCGCGGGTCGTGGCGCCGATCAAGGTGAAGGGCGGCAGATTGAGCTTCATCACCCGAGCGCTCGGGCCTTGCCCTAGGACGATGTCCAAATGGAAATCTTCGAGCGCGGGGTATAGCGATTCTTCCACGAGCCGATTCAAGCGGTGGATTTCATCGATAAAAAGAATGTCGCGTGGGTTGAGGCTCGTCAGGATGGCGGCCAGATCCCCTGCTTTTTCGAGTGCGGGGCCAGAAGTCGCGACGAGCTGCGCGCCCATTTCGCGCGCGAGCACGTGGGCTAGCGAGGTTTTCCCGAGTCCGGGAGGGCCGCAAAAAAGCGTGTGGTCTAAGGCTTCGCCCCGCTGTTTCGCAGCGGAAAGGAAAATATCGAGCTTGTGTTTTAGATCGCTCTGGCCAATGAACTCCGAGAGCACGCGCGGGCGCAGCGAGTTTTCTGGAACGCTGTCTTCCGCGGTTTGGCGCAGATCGAGCAGGTGCGGATTCTCATCCACGGGCGCCTCCTTCGGTGGTCAGGGGGCGGCCAGCCATTTCTTTGAGGGCCATGCGCAAGCAGGCTTCGAAACCTTCTTTTTCGGCGTCTTCGCGTTCAAAAATCCGTTCGACGGTCGGTTTCACAACCTGAGGCGCAAAACCTAGGTTCAGCAGAGCGGACGCAAGATCGTCACGCAGCGGTTGCGGAGCCGCGGCCGAAGCACTGCGAGCCGTTTCCAGAGGCCGAGCGGAAAGCGCCAACCAAGCTAGTTTGTCCATCTTGGGTTGCAGCTCGAGAATGATTTTCTGCGCGAGTTTTTTCCCAATACCCGGCGCGCTCGAAACGGAATTCGCATCGGAGCCGCGGATGTGGTGCGCGAGGCGTTCCGCGCCGTGTTCCGAGAGCAAAGCCATGCTGCTCTTGGGGCCTAAGCCGCTAACGGTGAGGAGGAGCCGAAAGAAAGATTTTTCGGGTTCAGTAGCAAAGCCGTAGAGCGAGAGAATATCTTCCCGCACGTGCGTGTGGACCCAAATAGAAACAGAATCTCCCACGGCGAGGCGATCAAAAAGCGAAGCCGTTACGGTGAGCTCATAGCCCACACGGTGCGAGAGAATCACACATTGAGAGGCGTCTAAGCTCTTGGAGAGGACTTTGCCTTTGAGGTAGCCGATCAAGTTGAAAGTCTCCGTACCATCCGGTCACGATCTAGGTGGTTGGCGTGGCAAATGGCCACTGCCACGGCATCTGTGGCGTCAAAGCCCAGCTCAATCCGGGTTCCCAGGATTAGCTGCACCATCTTCTGCACCTGCACTTTGTCTGAGCGGCCGTGGCCTGTCACGACCGATTTTACGAGCGTCGGGGCATACTCATGGATCTTCAAACCTTGGCTCAAGCACGCGCCAATCGCCATGCCACGCGCGGTTCCCAGGTAAATCGCGCTGCGAACATTCTTCGCGAAGAAGATATCTTCTACGGCTACGGTGTCGGGCCGGAGATCTTGCAAAACTTTTTGAAATCGGCCGCCAATAATCTCTAGCCGATCATAAAGAGTGTCGTTTTTTGGGGCGTGGAGAATTTCACAGAACAAAAGGCGCAGCTTATTCCCGGTTTTTTCCACACAACCAATACCCATGTGGTGGGAACCGGGGTCGATGCCTAAGATGCGGGTCGTCTGTGTTGCCACGCATCCAAGAATACCGAGTTGGTTTGGTGTTGGCGAGCTTTGAGCTATAATGTCAGTAGCCTTAAGTTTTCCCCCAAATCCGGAGATCTTTCATGAGAAGCGCGCTGCTTTGCCTAATGGCTCTTGGTCTTGCCCAAGAGACGCTTGCCGCGAAGAAAGACTTCAAAGGGTTGTTCGGAAGTTACCGCCGCGAGAAATTCACGGAGAACGAAGGCAATCTCTCAGATGTTGGAATGGATCTAATGTTGTCCACGCTTTTGCCTTTGAGCACCGTGGTAACTTCGACCGCTTCGACGCCGACGGCCGCGCAAGGCCTTTATTATTCGACGTTTTTCAACCTCGAGGGGACGTTCTTCTTCACGATGTCCTATAACTGGGAGCTTTTTGCCAACCTCGGTTACTACTCCTACGACACGCGCAAGCTCAATGAAGGCACGACTCAGGGCACGGGAGCGCGCTACCACGTCGTCAAAATCGATATTGCGCCTATTACGCTCGGCGCCAAGTACCGCTTCGGCACGAGCGATATCGTTCCTTATGTAGGTGCAGGCATCGGCGCTGCCTATGTGAAACGCTACACCGAGCACACCAGCTCGAACCTTTCCAATACGCTTTATAACTGGGCTCTGACAGCGCAAGTGCTTGGCGGCGTAGAGTTTTTCATCTCGCCGAACACCGGCATTCGCTTAGAAGCTGCAGTGAGTTACCTGGGGCTCTCGGCTCACACCTATGATGCGCCCGGCGCTGCGTCGACCAACCCGACGATTTACTACCAGGCCAATCCCATCGCCGTGCGTTACGCATCTGGTGTGTTCTTCCTCTTTTAATTCGCAATGGTTCGTCTAGAATAATAGGTACCAGTCAGTTTTAGTCATTCGACGTATTTTTCCAAAAAAAAGCATCTCGACGGGCACCTCGGGCACCACACCGCGGTCGCTCTATTAGGAGGAATCAATGGGTTTCTTGGAGACGTTTCTTGGTTTCGTAAAAGAGTCTGAATGGGGCGGAGCGGTCATTCTGATCCTCGCCGTCATGGCAACTGCTGTGGCGATCGAGCGTTGGTTGGCGATTCAGTTCCAATACTCCATTAACAGCCGCGCTTTCATGGCGAAGCTCAAAAAATATATTTTGAGCGACAACATCGATCGCGCCATCAGCTTGTGCAACAGCAAGCCGAATGCGCTTTTACCGCGCGTGCTGAAAAGCGGTTTGACCCGCGCTAAAGATTCACCGGAAGACATCCAGAACGCGATCGACGAAGCGACTCTGGAAGTGCTGCCGAAACTAGAAGCCCGCGCGTTGTACCTGCCGACCTTCGCGAACGTCGCGACGCTGATCGGACTACTCGCAACGGTGCTCGGTCTCGTGATGGCATTCGATGCTTCTGGCGATCAGGTCGACGCGGTAACGCGCCAAACGTACCTGCAAAAAGCTATCGCGCTCGCGATGCATACCACGGTGCTAGGTTTGAGTGTCGCTATCCGTGCTTGCTCGTGCATACGGTGCTCAGCTCGAAAATCAACTCCATCATCTCCGATATCGACCAATACTCGGTGA
>JAIEOG010000159.1 GCA_019750655.1 bacterium | reverse complement strand
TAGAGTTCTCCAGGCGGCTGCCTTCCGTGAGGGTCCAGTCTTTGATCGAAGACGCATTGATCTTTGTCTCGTGAACAGTGCTTTCACCGTCGACAGCAATGCGCTTACAGGCGGAGCTTAGGATCTGTAAGCCTTGTACCTCGCTGCGAGCGGCGGTTAGATGCTCCACTTTGCTGGCTTGGATGCGGTTGCCGTTCCACTTTGCTTCCTGCAGGCGGATGTCTTCCACATGGCTTGCATCGATTTGGTTCGCCTGCATCTCTGACTTCTGTAGGAGTAGGCCCGTGACCGAGGACATGCGCACGGCATTTTTTTGAAAGGTATAGTCACTGCCATTCGGAGAGTCGCAGCGGGACATGTGGATTTGGTTATCGTGCAAGTCACTCTGGAAAATCCCTTGCAGGGAGCTGCTGTGCGCCCCATGCGCTTCGACAACGCTGGAAACCGTATTACTAATCAAATCGACGAAAGGGCGGATAAACCCTTCTTGCATGTGAGCAGACTTAGGGGTCGCGCCTTGGCCCTTCGAGAGTTCGGCGAGTAGCTCCGCCGCTTGCTCATCGGAAATCGTTCCGGCTTTGTGCATTTCTAATACGGTCTGGATATGGGACTTCATCGTTTACTCCTTCTGGTTCCGAGTCTTTTTCAGGTCACGGATGGCATCCTCGAAGCTGAGTTTTCCCGATTGCAAACCTTTGAGAATTTCCGCGGTATCGGGCGCTTTCGCGGGGGCTGTTAGTGCCGGTTCGCTTTCACCCGTGAGGCGGTTTTTCAAATCTGTCAGACGTGCGCGCACGGTGGGGTAGCTGAGCCCTAGTGCGGCTTCCATGTCCCGGATGCGGCCTTCGCAGCGGAGAAAAATCCGTAAAAAGTGCAGGTCTTCGCCCGAGAGCGTCGCGAACTCATTGAGCTGAAAAGGGCCTTCGACCTTGATGCCGCAGTTATCGCAAGCGAGCAGCTTGGGCTTTAAGCCTTGTTGGCAACCGGGGCACTGGAGATTGGAGTCCATCGTCTTCACACCCTAATAATGCCCCTAATTTTTAATGTAATCAATATATAGTTTAATATATTAAAATCTAGTTTTAAATATAAAGGGAATCAGGCATTTAGAAGGGCGTTCCGGGCTCAACGGGGTTTGGCGCGTTCGTACTGCTGTGGCCACACCAGTTCGACACCGAGGGCACGAGCGGCGTGCAGCGGGAAGTAAGGATCGCGCAAAAACTCCCGAGCGAGCGAGATGGTGTCTGCGTGGCCCTTTTGCAAAATGTCTTCGGCTTGGTGCGCTTCTGTGATCAGGCCCACTGCGTTTGTAGCAATGCCGACTTTCTCGCGGATCGCCTGCGAGAAGGGGACTTGGTAGCCCGGCTTCACGGGGATCTGGGGCTTTTCCAAAGTGCCCCCCGAAGAGCAGTCGATGAGATCCACCCCGAGCTTCTTGAGTTCAGCCGCTAAGACCAAACTCTGATCGAGATCCCAACCACCCTGCGGCGCCCAGTCTGTTGCGGAGATGCGCACGAAGAGAGGCAGCTTCGAAGGCCAGATTTTTCTCACGGCTCCCGCGATTTCTAAAGGAAAGCGCATGCGGTTTTCCAGTGAGCCGCCGTAGCCGTCCTGCCGGGTATTGGAAAGCGGCGAAAGAAATTCATGGAGCAAATAGCCGTGTGCCATATGCAGCTCGACGACTTCGAAGCCCGCAGCTTCCGCGCGCCGAGTGGCTGCGACGAAATCTTCTAAAACGGATCGCAAATCGGCTTCGCCCATTTCTCGCGGCGTGGGAGAGACCGCGGAGAAGGGGATTGCGCTGGGTGCTTCGGGAACCCAACCTCCGGCGGAAACTTCCACGCGTTGCTTGTCAGAAAAGGGAGTGAGCGATGCTTTGCGCCCGGCGTGGGCGAGCTGGATGCCCGCGATGGCTCCCTGGGCCTTGATAAACCGAGTGATGGGTCCGAAGGCTTTTTGCTGGATTTCGTTCCAGAGACCTAAGTCGCTAGGGGAGATGCGCCCGATCGCACGGACAGCCGTGGCTTCCGCCATGACGAGAGCTGCGCCACCGACGGCTCGGCTACCCAAGTGCACGAGGTGCCAGTCATTCGGAACTCCGTCTGTAGCGGAGTACTGGCACATCGGAGAAACGAAGATGCGGTTTTTGAAAGTGAGGCCCCGCAGTGAAAGCGGGGAAAAGAGCTTGGTGTCGGCCATGGGGTCTCCTCGGACCCCATCTTAACGCTTACTTCACCAATTCCAAGAGATCCTCGACCACGCTGGATTCAAACTGGGAGAAATCCACCGTCAAAGTGTATTGCGGGCGGCTCCGGATACGTAACCATTGAAGCGTGCCCATACTCGGTTCCGTATGCGGGGCATGAGGCGCATTGAAGTGAATGACGTTGCCGTCTGAGTCGGTGAGCGTCGCATTGACGTCTACATCATCCGCTCCGGATTGCAGCGCATTGCCGTAGCCGGAAACCTGTGCTGGTTCCATAACGCTGTGGCGGAACTGGTGGACATTCAAGATCGCCATTAACCAATCGAAAACGACGCGCGCTTCGGTCGTAGACTCTACGGTGAACCGGAAAGCGAGGGGGATCTTCGACGCTGCCGCAGCTTTTGCGGTGAGTAGGCCAGGCACCGGTTTCCAAACATCGAGCTCCTTGTAGAGAATCTCGAGTTCTTTGGAGGCTAGCAGTGTCGGCGGCAGAGTGATCAACGCGCCTTCGCATCCGATTCCGTCCTTTGCGTAAGCGGCGAGGCTTGCGGCTACGATTTTGTTTTCGGCAACCAAGTCACCAGGGTTGAGCACGAAGGCAGCCGTGGTGGTTTGGGAAAAGCAGAGTCCGACAATGAATGCGCTAAATAAGTTTTTCATGAAGGCGCGGTTATAGGGGAAATTCCAGAGGGGCTCAAGCTTTCAATGAGAAAAGCGTCTTCAACGGGCGTGCGCTTGGCGTAACCGACTGGAATCGTGCGCCTAACCGGAGAAAGGGTTTTTCAATTCCGTGGTAGGAAACGACGGCTGCAGCGAACGCGGCTATTAGACTCTGCCATAGGCTGAGTCCGAATGGATCTAAGTACGATAGGAAGAGTTGCTGCCAGAGGTACAAGCTAAACGAGAGCCTACCGATGTAAGCCACGGGCGCTTGATTGAAAAACTTCCCCGCGAGCGACCGAGGGTTTTGGACTACCCAGATTAAGAACAGGGCCAGTGCGATCCCTTCAACAGTGTTTTGGATGGTGAGCGAGTAAGCGCTTCTCCATTGAATGCAAAGCGCGGGCGAAAGAAAGAGCGTGAACGCAAGGCCAGTCCAGGCCACGTGCGCGGGAACCCGGTTCCAGTGAGGCACGCCGTTCACTGATTTCGCCACGAGCGCAGCCCAGCAACCGAACATTATAAGATCCATCTGAGTATGCCCCATCCAGAAGAGGCGATCGCGCCACTCCGGGAAAGCGGCGTACGTTGCTACTCGGATCAAAGGCGAAACTAGAATGATTCCCACCGCGAGACGCGAGGCGCGGGGTTTGCCCAAGAAGAAGAGCAGACAAGGCCAGAGAAGGTAAAACTGTTCTTCAACCGCGAGAGACCAAAAGTGCGCCACCCACCAGCAAGCGGCTTGCGGTAGGTAGTTCCAAAAGAAGAAAGCTGCCCCCACCCACTCACGTAGAGGGACTTCTAGCACTCCCGCCAGGGCGAGTGTGCCGACGGTGAAAAGGAAAGTGTAAAAGGCCGGAAATATCCGGCACACGCGGCGGAGATAAAACAAGCCTAGTTGGATTTTGCCGGTGGCGCGCTTTTCTTCAAGCAGCAGCCAGGTGATGAGTAGCCCGCTCAAAACGAAGAATACCGACACACCCAGGCGGTGATTCGTGAGGCAGGTCAGCCAATACGACGGAGACGCGGGCGGGGATTTTTCAAAAGTATGCCCACTGAGGACGAGACCGATGGCGAGTGCTCTTAATCCGTCCAAGCCCGAGATCCGATGGCGCATCCGCCTATTATAGAGGACGAGCCCAGCGCCGGAAGCCGCGGTGAATCATGGCAGGCGGCACTTCTATTGAGTCGCCTTCTGCTGCAGGCGCTTCTTGTAAGATTCCTTGGTGCAGACGTAGAGCACCTTATCGAACTCTGTGAAGACATCTCCACTCGCGGATTTGAATTGGACAGTCCAGGTGAAATTTGCATACTCCTGGGCCGCTACCTTCGCGCGCACATCTGCCAGCATTGCGGGGGTGATGTGGAACTCCGCGAAAAGCGTTTCTTTCGCGGGCTTCTTAAATCGGATCGTGCAGCCTTTGTCCCAGACAATGTAATCGTCGCCGAGGATCTCCATGAGCATCAGCATGTAAAAGGGATCGGTTGAGGCATAAAGGCTACCGCCGTAGATCGTTCCGACGATATTCCGCGTTCGCCAAGTTAGCTTCAGCCGCACTTTGAGCCGTGTGAAATCGGGAGCAAGGTAAGTGACGCGGCCTCCCGTTGCACGGATGCAGGGCCAGAAGTTTAAAACGAGACGGTACAACCAGATCGGCGCTCGGCGTTTCATGGCTTGAGTGTCTCATTTTGCGACAAGAAAGGGCAGCACTCGGCTTCTCCCGAGCCGAAGTCCAGTGGCACGGTCTCTGCAAAAGATTTTCGATACAGGAGGCTGAAATGGAAGCTAGCTCGACAAACACGACATCCCCCTTCCGACGGATTCTATGGGCGATTGATGCATCGGAGCCGGATACGGCTCTGGAAAACAAGACCGCCTCAGTTCTTCGGACTCTGAACCAAAGTTTGAACGCGTCGATCGAGCCAGTGCACGTTCTACGGCCGGGAGAACAAGATTCCGCGGGACTGCTTTTTCGCACCGCTGCGGATAACAGCCGCGAAACGGAGAAACGGCTTTCGGGTTTCGTCGAAAAACACCCTATTCCCGGGACTGTGACGCCGCGGGTACTCGCGGCCGAAACCGGATCTCTAGCCAAAGCGGTTGGATCGCTTGTGCGCTACGCGCAGTCTTCTAATGCGGATCTGATTGTACTTAGTACGCGTGGGCGGACGGGGATGGCCCGTTGGTTTTTGGGGAGCTTCGCAGAGCTGCTTCTCCTCGAATCGACAGTGCCGGTGTTTATCGTGAACCCGAAGACCGAGTTTCTAGCGGGGCCTCGGCAGATTATCTTCCCCACCGACTTTTCAGACGAGTCGAAGGAAGCCTATCGCTTTACCCTGCGGTTCGCGCGAGCGCTCAGTTCTCGAGTTCTCTTAGTCCACCAGTTCGAATTGCCTTACCAGCCGGTGGCTTACCCGATGGCCGCGCCGCCGGTGCTGCCCGAGACCGTGTTAAATATGGAACGTCAACAGTCTGCCCTAGGAGCGGAATGGGTTGCTCTGGCTCGGAAAGAGGGGGTCGAGGCAGAGTTTGAGTTTCTATCGGTCGGGCGCGACTTGGTGTCTGAATTGCGAGACCTAGTGGCGCGCACCTCGGGAACTCTGGTTTCACTAGCCTCGCGCTCCGGCCGCGTAGCTTCGATGATTCTGGGGAGTGTCACACGTCGGCTAGTACGGGAGGTTCCGTGCCCAGTGCTCGTGCTCCACGCAGAGGAGTCTAAAGCACAGACGCAACCTCGCAGCATGACTGCTTAGCTGGTAAACTAGGCTTCTCTAAAAACGAGGAGCCTCTTTGAAACACACCGAGCGTTGGAAGAACATACTGGCCCTCGCTTGGCCACTGATCATCGCCAATAGCTTTTGGAATCTTCAGCTCACGATTGACCGCATCCTGCTCGGAGCCTATTCGACGGAAGCGCTTGCCGCGGCTATGGCCGTTTCGGGGGTTTTCTGGGCTCCCATGGCGCTGCTGCAGCAAACCGCAGCTTACGTCACGACATTCGTGGCTCAGTATTTTGGAGCTAGGCAGTCCGAAAAGGTGGGGCCGGCGATTTGGCATGCTCTGTACTTGAGTGTGGGTGGCGGTCTTTTGTTTCTCTTGCTCATCCCGCTCTCCGAGCCGTTCTTCCACTGGGTGGGCCACGGCGAGCACCTCGTTCCCTTAGAAGCGGCGTATTTCAAAACGCTTTGTTTGTCCGCGATGCCGACGGCGATTGTGGCTGTGGCGAGCGGGTTTTTCACGGGTTTGGGAAATACGCGGATCATTATCGCCATTAACTGTATCGGTTTTGTTTTCAACTTTCTCTTCGCCTATGTCCTAATTTCGGGCCACTGGGGTTTCCCAGCGATGGGGATCGCGGGGGCGGGCTATGCGACGGCGGCGGCGAATTGGTTGGCC
>JAIEOG010000024.1 GCA_019750655.1 bacterium | reverse complement strand
CTGCTACGTGATCTTCGTGCCGTTGTTCATGGACTATTTGCCGTCCTGGGTTTTGTCCATTCACTTCCTTCTGCTTTCCGCCGACTTGGTGCTTTTGTTCACGTCCCATTCCCCGGGGAACCAGATCATCATCGTCGTAACGAAGGCTGCGGCGATTTTAGGTTCGGCTGTCTACTTCCTGCAAACCGGGATGATGACGCTCATGGGCGCCTTGGTGTCCTTGATCGCGATCATGTGCTGTCTAAAGAGACGTTTCCAGCTTTTGTGGGTGGTGGTGGCTGCGGTGATGCTGATGTCCGCCGTGCAGACCGTTAAAGGGCCCTTCCGCGTGATCATCGGGGACCCTGTTGAGAACTATTCCACCTTGGAGCGGTTGGGGATTCTCTGGGAACTGCTTTACATGAAGTATTTTGACGAAGTCGACATGGAGTTCGACGACGACGATGAAGAGGACGGCACGAGCCGTGTGGAAGACATCAGCTCCAACTTGATTAGCGGATTCTTGCGAGCGGGTGACGATTCCATGGAACGTGTGTTGGCGAACACGCCTTCGAAGGTGCCGTTTTGGAATGGGGAGTCCTACGCGAGTATTCCTTTCATGTTTATTCCGCGCGCGCTCTGGCCCGATAAGCCAAGCCGCCACTTTTGGAATAAATTCGGCCGCGTGTATGGCGTTTTGTCGTCAGAAGATTACCAGACAAGCGTGGGCGTTTCTTACCTTGCCGAAGCGTATATGAACTTTGGATTCCAGGGCATGTATCTCTGCGCGATGTTGGTGGGATTGCTGTTTGCGCTAGTGGAACGTTCGTCCGTGTACCTTTTGGGTGGGTATTACTACCTGCCGTATATGACGTTGCTCACGCCACTGCTCGCGCCCGCGCTCGACTTGGGTTCTATGCTCAATAGCTTGTGGATGATTTATGCCGTCTTCCTCGTTGGCCGTCCGATGCTTTTGCAAATGGCCCAACGCGACGACTACTCTTAAGGAATGTCGATCTTGCGGCCGTGGTAGCCGTGTTCCTTCAAAAGTGCGAAATGCCGTTCTCGCACTTTCTGGTGTACGAAATACAGGGCGATGAAGTCTTCCCCTGAACGAACCATCACGGGTTCGTAGCCTAGCGCTTGAATATTCCGAAGCCCCCCGTAGAGCGGATCCATTAAACCGCCTAGCTGTTTGTCCCACCGTCCGAGGGCACGGACCAAGTCTGCATCGGTGGCTTCGTAGGGCCGCACATCGGCGATCTGATCGCGCAGCATGAAATCAAAAGTATAAAGAAACTCCGGTTGTGTTTTCTCCAGCCAATCGGGCCGCAGGCGACGGAAAATCAAGTAAGGCAGTTCGGAGCGGAAGGGAAAACGCCGCACCAGCGAAGGCAGTTCGCGCAAAGGCGAACGCGCAATCTCCGGATTCACGAGCCCCAAATAGTCGACAGCATCCCGGTGAGCAAAGAACATAATAGTCGCAAGTTCGGAGGAGCCAATCCGGTGCTGAGGGTCGCTTGTTTCTCCGAGGAGGGTTCCCAATTTTGAAAGATTTTGTACGCGGAAATGGGCGCGGCCAATAGTGGGCTCATGGATCATGGCGAGCGTGCGGCGGTGAGAAAAAATCTGATCTAGAAATTTCCAGGTCGAAGAAATAGGCCACAGCGACGAAAAAAGAAAGAATAACACTGGCACAGCGAGCGCCCTGGAAAGCCCAGCGGCGCCCAGCGCAGCGTACTGAGAGACTGCTACCGCTACCACGCTCACCCACAAGAAAAAGCTAAACGGCAAAAGGTAGCGCCCCCAGTAGCTGGGAAACCAGTCACCGCCGGAAAGGTAGTAGGGCACGCAGAAGAGGCCTAGTAACGCGAGCAACACCGGAAGTTTCTGAAAAGCGGGGATTTTCCAGGGGCGCAAAGCATAGAAAGCGATTCCCGCTGCGAGTGTATGGGTGGCGACAAGATCTGCTGCTAGATTCCGCAGCCCCACCATCAAGAAGAACGGGCTTCCGAGTGTGGATTTGTAATATACGGGAATTGGAAACCACTCGCCGTAGACGCGGTGGCGAATCAAAGCGTGCACCAGTGCAGGCCCTAGCGCCACCACGCCTGTCAGAGCGGCTCGCCGCCAAGGCGTTCGCTGCTCGGCAGTGCAATAAGACCATAGCAATAATGAGAGCAGAGCGCCTTCCACCCGCACCAAAGGCAAGATCCCCAGTAGCACCCATCCCCAAACGCTCTTGCGGATGCAAAGGTGGTAAAGGCTCGCTAGCACAGTGAGCAAGAACGCAGCCGCCGCAAACCCGTGGGATGCGTTGTAGGCGAGGGGTGGAAAACAGACGAGCAAAAGCCCCCAACGGGCGGGTTGGCTAATTCCCCAAGCCGCCCAAAACCGCAACGCATACCATAGGCAGCCCAGCGCGCAGAAAATCCCCAGATAGTAGATACCATCCACTACCGGAAGTCCCACGCGTGCGCCCACACCGACGATCCAGTAAGGGAGGAATTCCGCGGTGCCTTCGATCCATTCCTGCTGATTGAAAGAGAAACGCCCGGTCTGCGCCCAATTCCAGGCGTGGCGGAGATTGATAAAAACTTCGTCCCAAGGTTGCAGAAGGAAAAGGCAGAAGAGCGTAAAGAGCAGGGCTAAGACGCCAGTGCGGACCACACGGGTTGCGGTTTTCTGCGGAGGGTGCCACAGCCACCAGCCACTGAGCGCCGCCGTCCACAAAATGCCCAGCTGGCCAGCCAGGGGGATGCCTTTTACTAGGAACAGCCCACCGAAGAGCGAATCGAAAACACCGGGCAAGCCGGCCGGGCCTTCAAAGAGGGTGAAATGGGTTAGTCCCACCTATTAACGCTCCGCGCATCAAACCTTGCGCCAATTACGCCGAACAGAGATTGCTGTTCTAGGCGATTCTTTCGCGGAGCTTAACACGATGGGTTGGGTCAGACACTGGGTGGAGTTTGCAGAGGTTTACGCGGTCTTTCTCGTGTGGACCGTTGTGCCATTGGCCTATGCGGGCCTATTTCTCTACCTCAAGCGCCGTTGGAACTCCGAGCTAGGTGAGGAAAATGCGGCGGATTAGTCAAATATTGAAAGACGCAGTTCAGCGTCGTGCTTCGGACATACACTTTTCTGCCGATTGCCCGGTGTGGCTGCGTGTGGATGGCGATTTGGTGCCCAATGAGGGCCCTGCGCACCCCAATGATGAGTTGGAAAGCATTCTCTTTGAGATCCTGTCCGAGGCGGAACGCATTTCGCTCAAAGACAACCGAAACCTAGACTTGAGTTTTACGGAAGCCGGCGTTGGAAACTTCCGTGTGAATCTTTTCTACTCGCGCCGCGGGTTGGGCGCGGTCGTTCGTGTGTTGCCGGAAAAAATCCCATCGATGGAAGATCTGGGTTTGCCCGAAATTATTCGAACGATCGCGGAAGTGCCGAAGGGGCTGATCCTCGTCGCCGGGCCTACGGGCTCCGGGAAATCCACCACGCTTGCGGCGATCATCAACTACCTCAATGAAAATTTCCCCTACCACATTCTGACCGCCGAAGATCCGATCGAATTTGTGCACCTGAGCAAAAAGGCCTTGATCAACCAGCGCGAAATCGGGCGCTCATGCCCAACGTTTGCCGCGGCCTTGAAGTATGCCTTGCGCGAAGATCCCGATGTCATTTTGGTGGGCGAGATGCGTGATCTCGAGACTATGAGTCTCGCGCTCACGGCCGCAGAAACGGGGCACTTGGTTCTCGGCACCTTGCACACCCGAGGTGCTGCTTCGACGGTAGATCGGATTATCGAATCGTTTCCTGCTATGCAGCAATCGATGGTGCGCGCCATGCTTGCGGAGTCTCTCCAAGCGGTGATCAGCCAAACGCTCTTGCGCCATGCTAGCGGCAAAGGCCGGGTGGCGGCTTACGAGATCATGGTCACCAACTACGCGATCTCCAACCTGATTCGCGAAGGCAAAACGTTCCAGATTCCATCGATCATGCAGACCGGGCGTAAAGAAGGCATGATCCTCATGGATGCACATCTGAGAGAATTGGTCGCCTCGGGGCAGATCACGCAACTCGATGCCGACAGTGTTTTGGGGGCCATGGGAAAAGCTACCATTGGCCAAAAGAGTGCAGTCCCGACACAGTCGGTAGCCGCCGCGGCTCCTACGACTGGAGCTACGCCGCCTAAAATGAAGGCCGCGGGTGCGCCGGCAGCTTCGGCGCCAGTTACTGCGCCACCGCTCGCGGCTGTAGCCGCGAAAGCTCCGCCCATTGTGGCGCAAGCGCCCGCACCGGTGGCTGTGGCTCCAGCTCCCATCGCCAAAGCGCCGCCCGTCACAACCGCGGCACCCCCAGCTTCCGCTCCGGCCGCGACGCCCGTGGCTTGGACCGCGCCGCCACCTGCGGCGAAGCCCGCAACCGCACCGGCGGCTGCCCCGAAGGCCGCAACAGTTTCAGAAGCCGAGCCGCTCCCAGCGCCGCCCGTTCCTGGGGAAGATGGATCATTCACCATCGATGCGGGTTCCGAGTTGTTAGATATTTCGCTGATGGATGTGATGCAGGCCGTGGCTCCGGAAGTGGAGACGCCGGCGGTTCCGGCATCGACTCCGACCGCACCGCCGGGAGTGCCTATGCCGTCCGCTCCGGCGAGACCCATTCCCGTTCCCGCCGCTGCGGCAACGCCGCCTGTGGCGGTTTCGCAACCGTCGGCGACCCCGCAGAAGGCCGCACGCACGTTACCTAAGGCGCCACCTTTGGCGATTCCCAAGAAAAAAGCCGGTTGATAGGTTGGTGCACGCGCCGGATCTTCAGCAGAGTTGAAACCGTCTGCGCGTAAGTCTGTAAGCGGCGACCAGACCAGCTCGACTTTCCCGAAACCCGTTTTAAAAAACGCACCGGGTGTTCCTCGATAGGGAACCCTTGCCTTGCGGCCCCCCAGAGCATTTCCACATCGAGAGTAAACGATTGGCTAATCGCACGAGAGGCGATTTCCTCCGCCAAGGGTGCTGGGAAAATCTTCGGTAAGCCATTGATGTCTTGCACGCCAAGTCCGAATAATCGACGGCAAATCCACGAATAGGCGTTCGAAACAAGGCGCTGGGACATCCCATCGAGGCGCGAACTGCGACGGCCTTTGTGAATTGCACGAGGAAACGCGAGGCATATTTCCCAAACGTGTAGCAGATCTTCTACGGGCGTTTGGCCATCGGCGGGCATCCACCCGACGTGCGTGGTGCCCGGCGGGTAGGCCGCCATCCCTGCGCGTAGGGCGCCACCGTAACCACGGTTAGGAGAAAGGCGCAAAACACGGTGCCGGGGATCTTGAGCGCAAATCGCTTTGAGAATTTCCGACGATCCATCGGTACTACCGTTGTCGATCCAAACAACGTGCGCGATGGACTTCTGCTCTTGCAGTGCCCGCGCGAGCGGGGAGAGATTGCCCACTTCATTGAAGACGGGCAGGAGCAGCGTGAGTTGAAAGCTGCTGTTAGCTACCACGGCGAATCTCGAAGCCTTCAAAGGGCGGTTGGTTTTCGAGCTCTCGGCTCTCGACATCGGTTACTTGGCTGCGCGGCGAACCGTCTTCAAACCAGGCGAGAATCTCCTGCAAGGCTTCCGAAGGGCCTTGGACGCAAGCTTCCACTCGCCCATCGGGCAGATTGCGTACCCAGCCGGTGAGGCCTAGGGATGCTGCGGTGCGCTGGGTGGCAGCACGGTAGCCGACGCCTTGGACTTGGCCCGAAACCAGGACATGTAGTGTGCGGTATTCCATCGCTTTGACTCAACCGGGGGCTGGTGTAGAACGGCGGAATGAAGGCTCCTACAGATCTCACGTCCCAGGCGTTGGCGAAATATATCGACCACACTCTGCTCCGTCCAGACGCGACGGATACAGATTTGCGTCAGGTTTGCGACCAGGCGCGCGAGTTTGGTTTTTACACCGTTTGCGTTTACTGGCACCAAGTCGGCCGCGTGGCGGGTTGGCTCGCGGGGAGCGGCGTACTGCCCATTGCTGTCGTCGGATTCCCTTCGGGCACGGTCCCCACGAGCGAGAAAGTGCAGGAAACCCGCACAGCTATCGCTGCCGGCGCCCGCGAAATCGATATGGTCATCAACCGTGACTGGTTGCGATCGCAACCCCAAGCCGCGCGCGACGATATCCGTGCTGTGGTTGAGGCCGCTGCAGGCGCGCCGGTGAAAGTGATTTTGGAGAATAGCGAGCTCAGCAATGTTGAAATAGTCCTCGCGTG